>JBLHVA010000152.1:0-4870 GCA_047630005.1 Candidatus Endobugula sp.
TGCTATGTACAAACAAGCAGTACTACCTATCGAAGTGGGTGCGCGCATCGCCATCGAAGCAGCACATGAAGATTACTGGTATAAGTTTGTTGGCTTTGATGGTCGCATTATCGGCATGAACACCTTCGGTGAATCTGCGCCAATCGACGATCTAATGGAACACTTTGGCTTTACGCTAGATAATGTTTTAGCCACTGCTGACGAACTACTCGCTGAATAAAATAATGGGGTCAAAGTCTTTGGCCCCATGGTTTTTAAAACCACGTCATTCCGGAAAGCGCTTTTTGCTTATCTGGGCAAAATCTGTAGGAACAGATTTGAACCGCATGAACGGGCCCACAGGGTGAAAGCCAGGGAAGGCTTTCATAATTTAGTGATTTAACACCCTGACTGGATACCGGATCAAGCCCGGCATGATGATATTACGTTAACGGAACAACAGTGACTGACTCTCTTTATTCACCACAAAAGGCACCACCATGCTAAATATCGCTATTAATGGCTATGGCCGTATCGGGCGTTGCGTACTGCGTGCTTTTTACGAGTCGCCACCCGCTAACATCTCTATCGTAGCGATAAATGAATTGGCCGATAGCAAAACTATCGCGCACCTAACCAAGTACGACTCTACCCATGGAAAATTTGCTGGCGATGTAGGGATTGATGGCGATATTTTAACGATTAATGGCGATAAGATTCGCATCTTTCATGAAGAAACGATTTCGCCGTTACCGTGGGCAGAACTGAATATTGATATTGTTTTAGAGTGTACTGGCGCATTTAGCGACCGCCTCACTGCAGAGCAACACCTAATTGCGGGGGCAACGAAAGTATTATTTTCTCAGCCTGCCGAAAGCAATGTCGATGCCACTATTGTCTGTGGTATTAACGAACATACATTACATAACGACCACACGATTATTTCGAATGCTTCTTGCACCACCAACTGTATTGTTCCGGTGATTCATACCTTACATCAGGCTTTTGGTATCGAAAGCGGTGTGATAACCACCATTCATTCGGCGATGAATGACCAACCGGTTATTGATGCTTATCACAACACCGACTTACGCAAAACGCGCGGCGCGTATCAATCTATTATTCCTGTTGAAACTGGCCTTGCCAAAGGCATTGATCGTTTATTGCCAGAATTGGCGGGACGCTTTCAAGCACAAGCCATGCGTGTACCCACAGCCAATGTATCGGCAATGGACTTATCCGTTGTAGTCGACCAGGCAGTCACTGTTGCAGATATTAATCAAGTATTACAAAAAGCATCAGAAAAAATGCCGACTATTCTTGGCTACACTGAAGAGCCGCTCACCTCTTGTGATTTTAATCACGATACTCGTTCTGGTATTGTTGATGCGCATCAAACTCGTGTGGCAGGCGGCACAATTTTAGTGGGCGATGCCCTTGTCGCTAGCGGCACCTTAGTCAAAGTGCTCACGTGGTTTGATAACGAATGGGGATTCGCTAACCGCATGTTAGATGTGGTGAATCAATTAGCCACCAAACATTAATCATTTACTGGGGTCAGAGTCACAGGCTCTGACCCCAAGAATTTTAACACCTGAGAAAAAAGTAACCATATGAACGTACTCACCATGTCCGACCTCGATCTTGCAGGCAAACGCGTATTGATTCGCGAAGACTTAAACGTGCCTATTAAAGATGGTAAAGTATCTTCTGACGCACGTATTCGTGCGGCGCTACCCACTATTGAGCTTGCGATCAACGCTGGCGCAAAAGTCATTTTGATGTCGCACTTAGGCCGCCCAAAAGAAGGGGAATTCGATGACGAATTTTCAATGCAACCGGTGGCTAGTCACCTCAGTAAATTACTTAATCAAAATGTGCCGGTTATTCGCAACTGGGAAAATGGATTTACACTCGCAAAAGGCGATGTCGTTCTACTCGAAAATGTACGATTTAATGTGGGCGAAAAAAAGGACGCCGAAGACCTAGCCAAAGCCTATGCAAACTTATGTGATATTTTTGTGATGGATGCCTTTGGTACTGCTCATCGCGCACAAGCATCTACCCATGGCGTGGCCAAGTTTTCTCCAACTGCCTGCGCAGGGCCATTACTTACTGGCGAATTAAGTGCATTAGAAAAAGCCTTAGCCAATCCTGCTCGTCCGTTAGTAGCCATTGTAGGCGGCTCAAAAGTATCCACTAAATTAACCGTACTAGAAACGCTGGCCGACAAAGCGGATCAGATTATTGTGGGCGGCGGCATTGCCAATACGTTTTTAGCCGCTAGCGGCAAAAACGTAGGCAAGTCACTCTACGAAAAAGATTTAATTCCGAATGCAAAAGCATTAATGGCGAAAACGAACATTCCCGTACCTACCGATGTAGTAACGGGTAACGAATTTTCCGAAACTGCCCAAGCCACACTCAAAAATGCAGCCGATGTAAATGACAACGATATGATTTTTGATATTGGCCCCGAAACATCAGCAACACTAGCCGAAATCATTAAAAACGCAAAAACGATTTTATGGAATGGCCCTGTTGGCGTATTTGAATTCGACCAATTTGGTGAAGGCACTAAAGCCTTATCGCTAGCCATTGCTGATAGCGAAGGATTTTCTATTGCAGGTGGTGGCGATACTCTAGCGGCGGTAGACAAATACAACATCGCTGAAAAAGTTTCTTATATTTCTACCGGCGGCGGCGCATTTTTAGAGTACGTAGAAGGTAAAACATTACCTGCAGTTGCGATACTAGAAGAAAGGGCAAAAACCAGCTAAAGAAAATCTATCATTATTCCGGCGCACGCTGGAATTTATTATTCCCGTTATGTGACTTTTCACACAACATATAAAACACCGAAAGGACAAAAAAATGCCTGTCGTTAATTACGAAAAATACTGCCAAATGCTCGACAATGCGAAGCAAAATAAATTTGCTTACCCTGCTATCAACATCAGTTCGAGCGAAACCATTAATGCTGCCTTGCTTGCATTTAAAGAAGCCAACTCAGATGGCATCATTCAAGTATCTGTCGGTGGCGGTAAATTCGCATCGGGACAAGGCGTTGGCTCTATGGTCAAAGGCGGCGTTGCATTAGCCGTTTATACCCATTTAATGGCTGAAGAATACGATGTAAATATCGCATTACACACCGATCACTGTCACCCAGAATATGTTGATTCATTTCTAATGCCCCTCATTGCGGAAACCAAGAAGCGCCGTGCGGCTGGCTTACCTAATTTATTTAATTCGCATATGTACGATGGCTCAGCATTGCCAATGGATGAGAATATCGCTGCATCAAAACGCATCATGACCGAGTGTATCGCCAACGACATTATTTTAGAAATTGAAACCGGCATTGTCGGTGGAGAAGAAGATGGGCACGACACCTCTGACGTTCCTGCGGACAAACTCTACACCACGCCAGAAGACATGGTAATGGCAGCGAAAGAACTCGGCTCGATGGGTCGTTTTATGCTAGCAGCCACCTTTGGCAACGTGCACGGCGTGTACAAGCCAGGCAACGTTAAGTTAACCCCTTCTATTTTAAAAGATGGTCAAGCGGCTGTTGTAAAAGCACTCGGCACTGACGCACATCTTGACTTAGTATTCCACGGTGGCTCAGGTTCAGAGTTACACGAAATTCATGAAACACTAGATTACGGTGTTATCAAAATGAATATCGATACCGACACTCAATACGCCTACTCGCGTCCAGTAGTTGATCACATAATGAAAAACTACGACGGCATGTTAAAAATTGAAGGCGAAGTCGGCAACAAGAAAGTTTACGACCCACGCGCCTACGGTAAAAAAGCCGAACGCAATATGGCCGATCGTATTATGCAAGCCTGTGATGATTTACGTTCTACGGGTACTTCTTTGGGAAGAAATATTTAAGCGTTTATTTTATATCGTTCCGAGATTGAAAATGGATTCCGGCATTCGCCGGAATGACGAATGTGTGACTTGTGACTTGTGACTTGTGACTTGTGACTTGTGACTTGTGACTTGTGACTTGTGACTAATATGATTGCATCGTCATGCAGGTCTCGATCCGGCATCTTAAAACACCGCACCGAAAATTATTCAAGGACGAATAATGAAACAACCTTCCGTCTACATTCTCACCAACAAAACACATGGCACGCTATACATCGGTGTCACCTCCAATATTATTCAACGTATTTGAGATCAATAACGCCAAACAACATTAATCGCACCAAAGCGATTCGGCTGTTTTTGTTGTTCCAATTCTCGGATGCGATAAATTTGTATAGCCCGAGCTGCACACCCCCCACGTTCACTATCGCTCCCACTTGAATATCGCCAACCTCATATTTTTTCTCTAACCGCCATCAAGAAAATATCTCATTAACATAATAGCCACTCACACCAGCGAACAAAAAACTCTCTATCGATTGTTTTATCTGTCAGTAAATTTAAGTGCATTAGTCTAACTGCTAAAATGGGTAATAAAAAAATCTACGCTTTATACCGTTCGATGTAGAGCATTCACTTCACAGCCATTTGATTTACATCAAACTATATTTTCCCCCGTACTTTATACTGATTTTCTATATCATAGACATGAGAGATGCCATGCTTGAACCGTTATCATTAATCACCCGCATTGCCATAGGTAAAGGCATAGGTTTTATTTTTGGTTTGACCGGATTTATTTGCTTACCGTATTTTTTGCCCGAAGTAAGCTCGCTCACTCACTGGGGGATTTTATTATGGTACCCCACCGTAGGTGCAATAATTGGGATGTTAGGCGTTTTTACTTAGCACCCCATTTTACAATTACCCATGCCTTGGTGGTGTAGAGCACCCTTGATCGGGGCTTAGATGAACCTTGTGTTAACCTTTTTTGCTTATGATG
>JBLHVA010000153.1:0-4863 GCA_047630005.1 Candidatus Endobugula sp.
CAGATAGGTTTTGTGAGCTCAGGTAGTTTTGAAAAGAGATGCCGTTACGTGTTAGTTGTTCTTTTGTTTGGTTGATACGGCTGTCTATTTCTGCGTCTGTGGCGGATAAATTATTTTGCTTGGCTATGCTGAGTTGGAGTTTTTCTAAAATAAGTGTATCGAGCAGTTGATCGTTAAGTTTTTTCTCATTGCTTTTTTGATTGCGCGCCGTTAAGCGTATTTTAGCTTGCTGTACTTTCTGCTTTAGTTCTTGTGCAAATATGATGTCATCTTTGACGATGGCAATAATGCTATCAATATTTTGGTTGGCATGTGTGGATAAGCTGGTTAGCGATACAAATGTTAGCAGACTAATGCTGGCAAGATTCGCAGTTAAGCTTTTTGCTTTTTTATAGATAGACATAAATAAAGGTATCTTTAATAGTGTATTTAATGAAATTAATAATCGTTTAATGGTCGCGGTACGTGGCGTGCCATTGTTCGTAACCGTCGATGGTATCTTCAAATAGGGTGTTGAATTGTTTGCCTGTGCCGCCTAAGCCTAAGAATTGAAACTCTAATACTATGCCTTCGTCGTAACTAACGTTAGTATTGGCAGTTAATTGGTCGTCATCAATAGCTCGTTTGTAGGCAAAGCGTGCTCGGTAGCAGCAACTATTATATTCAAAGCCGAGTAGCCGTTCTAGCTCACGTGAGTTGGTGTGATCGTATTGGGTATGAGCTAAGAGGTACCAGCTTCTATTGGCTATCGGTAGAATCATTGATGCTTCTGATTGTTTTAGCGTATTAGCGGCGACACTGTTGCGTAAAAACCGGTGGCTAAGGTTGAACAATGTGCTGTTATCCCCGCGATATTTAAGCGATAACGTATTGTCGTTAATATTACCTTCGTCGTCGTCATAAATGAAATCGTTAGTGAGTTGCCAGTTTTGGCTAAATTGAGAGCTAAGCTGCCCGGCAATAAGAGAATTATTATCTGTATCCGGTGTGCCAGACAAGGTCACTTTGCGTTCGTCAAGGTAAATGGCTTTACCTATGCTGGCGCTAAACCACTCTCGGCCTGATTCGTTCCCTATAAAGCGGGTGGTTAGTCCAAGAGATAACTGGTTGGCGTCATCAATACGGTCCCCGCCTGAGAAGCGCGTGTCTCGAAATAATTGACTGTAGCTGAAGGTAGTGTTTGATGTGTCAAACTTAATATTGCTGTCGGTGATGTCAGATTGATCTTTAAACGGGCTATAAAAATAGTATAAGCGAGGCTCAAAGGTTTGCTGGTAGCCACTGCCGTCACGCTCAAAATATAATCCAGAATCAATAACCGCTTGCGGAACAATAACCGACGGCGCGCTATTGGCTCCGTTCGCTAATTTACTTCCATCTAATTGGTAAGCTAAATATCTTGCTTGTATACGCGGCCTAAAAAAACCAGCATCATTGGTATTATCTAGTTCTGCGGAATACTTAAAGCGGGCACGATTTCCGACTATAGTCAATATTCAGTTCACCGAAACGATAGTCAGGAAATGAATATTCCCCATCGAGAGTGATTTGAGGTAATTCTTTATAAGGACGAGTGATATAATCTTCAAGTATTTGATATTGTTGATTATTGACTTCGAGTCGCCAATTATCAACCTGATAACCTGCTGTAATTTGCTGAATTAAACTCACTTCGCTGTTAGTATTTAAGCTAGAGTTATCAAAATCATCTAGGTAATCATTATCACTGACTTCGTTGTAGTCGATAGTGCTAAACCAGCGCTGATTCTTGCCGCCTTCTTGATTGATATTGACTAGCCAGCGGTCATTGTCTTTATAGGGGTTTATTTCAGCCGCTGTTTTGGTGCCGTTAGATATGTCAGCTTGTTCGCTATCGCTGAGAGTCCCTTTGTCGTTACTTAGATACGCCACTGTGATGTCGGTTTCAAAGTGACTATTTAAATGTCTGCCATTGGCTTCTAGCAGTGCTCCATGGTTTTGTAAAAAATGGGGAGTCAGTGTGAGGTCGTAATTAGGCGCAAGGTTAAAATAATAGGGTACGGAAACATCAATAGCGCCATCACTAAGCCCAGCAGTGGGAAATAAAAAGCCAGACTGTCTTGCGTTGCCCACAGGAAAGCGTAGGTAGGGCCAATAAAAGACGGGGATGCCTTTAACGACTAATCGGACATGTTTGGCTGAGCCTTGGTTCTTCTCTGTATCTATCGTGATCTGGCTACCTTTTAATACCCAATCATTATTGCCCGGCTCACAGCTGGTATATTCACTACCTTTTAGGTCAATAATTCCTTGATTTTTCGATAATTGTTTGCCTTTTCCTCGGATGTTGGCTGAGTGAATCACATAAGTAGCATCGTCAATGACTAGCCGATTTTCTCGTTGGTTAACGACGCCTTTGCTAGCGATTAGCAATAAGTCTGGCTGTCTGACAGTGAGCTCTCCGTCAATGGTAATAGATCCCGTTTTCTCACTATAAACCGCTTGCTCTGCGGTCAGTTGTTGAACCCCTTTTTTAACAATGATATCACCTAGTAAGGTGATTTTCTTGAAGCCATCCTTTTCGATGGTTTCACTTTGGTTCGAGGAGGTTTCAGTTGGGGAATTGTTTGTATCTAATGTATTGATAAGATCTGCCAGTGGAGAGATATAAGCACCACAACTCCCAATGGGTAATTGTGCTTGTTGCTCGGGTGTTAATTGCTCGTAGGCTACCCAGTCGAGAGTTTGTTTGAGGTCTGCTAGACCTAGTGGCGAATGTAGTGCACTAAATAGTCCTCCTGCGATAAGCCCAATAAGATGGCGGCGAGTACTTTTGGTGCTGCATAATGAGGTGGCTAGCATGAAGAATGAATATTTCCGTATTGGGTATAGGCTTGTCATCGCTCTAATATTGGCGATGCTCACAAGATCTTAATATAAAAGCGTAATTCTACTGTAAAATGGGGCGCCCGTGGTGTTTAGAGGCAAGTAAATATAAAATCAAATGAAAATGGCTGCCGTAATGATGGGTTTTAGATGAATTCAGAAAGAAATTTTATAATCACTAACAGACATAGCAAATGGATCTATAGATGAAACAACAAAAACCACTGTCACAATGGGCCTTAGCTATTGTTGCAAAACCAGAAGCACATGGTGTATTGACCGTCGACGGGGAGAGCGTAATATTAACTCCTCTAGCGGGTGATGCCGGAGCTCGACGATATTATCGTACGAATACTATACCGGAATCATTGTTAGTCGATGCGCCTAAAAATACAGGGAAAAGTGAGTCTGCGAGCTATTTTTCTGAGTTGTCTGGCGTGTTGCGTAGCCAAAATGTTAATACGCCTATTATCTATGCTTGCGATGAGCTTGAAAATCGCTTGTTGATAGAGAGCTTTGGTAGCATAGATTTGTTAGATGTGTTGTCGCCAGAAACGGTAGATGGCCATTATTCTAATGCGCTCTTTATGTTACTGAAGCTACAGCAAGTGCCGCAATCCACATTAAGTGTGCCGATTTATGATGCTAACTTGCTTCGACAGGAAATGGCATTGTTTTCTGAGTGGTTTGCCTCAGAGCTATTGAGTTACGCCTTGTTGCCTGAAGAAAAAGTGTTGTTTGAGGAGTTATGTGATTTTTTGATTGCTCAAGCTTTAGAGCAGCCGCAGGTGTTGGTGCATAGAGACTACCATTCTCGAAATTTGATGTATCGAGGGGCTGCTGAACTTGGAGTGATCGATTTCCAAGATGCGGTATGGGGGCCAATCACTTATGACGTGGTATCTTTATTGCGCGATTGTTATGTGCGGTGGTCACCAAAAGATGTTCATCGGTGGGCGCTGGCTTATGGTGACATGGCTCATAATGCAGGTGTGATGCCCGCGGTATCTTCTCAGCAATTTTTACAGTGGTTCGATTTAATGGGATTACAGCGTCATATTAAGGTTTTGGGTATTTTTGCACGACTAAGCTTGAGAGATGGTAAGTCGCGTTACCTTGATGATCTACCTTTAGTTATCCGTTACATGTTGGAGGTCGCCCAGCAATACCCACAAGCACAAGTATTTGCGACGTGGTTTGAACAAAAATTACTACCGATAGCAAAGAAGCAGTCATGGTTTAAAGATTATGCCACCGCTGGAGATAAATAGAGTATGAAAGCGATGATTTTAGCCGCCGGACGTGGGGAGCGCATGCGCCCCTTGACTGATGATTTACCCAAACCGTTATTAGCCGTAGGAGGTAAGCCGCTAATTGTTTATCACCTAGAAAAATTTTCATCTTTAGGGGTGACAGATGTGATAATTAATGTCGCTTACTTGGGCGATAAAATTCAGCAGGTATTAGGCGATGGTACCGTGTGGGGTTTGTCTATACATTATTCAAAAGAATCGTATCCTTTGGAGACAGGGGGTGCGTTGTATAAAGCGCTGCCGCTGTTGGGTGATGAGCCTTTTATTCTAGTGAATGGCGATGTGTGGAGCGATATAGATTTCTCTGATATCGCAAAAACGATATTAAGTGCTGGCACGCAAGGGTTGTCTGTCGGACATCTTTTTTGTGTGGAGAACCCTGCGCACAACCCACAAGGGGATTTCTCTCTCGACAATAATATTGTTACCTTAAAAGATGACAGTGCCTCGTCTTATACCTTCAGTGGTATGGCATTCATTCATCCAGACATCATCCGTGGCTATCCAAATAAACGTGAAGCTTTTCCTTTAAAAGAAGCTTTTTTATATTTTATTGAACAGCGAAAATTAACTGCTTCTATCTATAGTGGCGGTTGGTGCGATGTGGGCACCCCCGAGCGACTGCAAGAGTTGGAAGTGTTATTGAAGAGTTCTTGAATCAATTATACATCATTTGTTCGCGATG
>JBLHVA010000154.1:0-4844 GCA_047630005.1 Candidatus Endobugula sp.
AAAAAAACTAGTTTCTGAATATTCAGAGTCTACGTTGTTGGTTATAGAGAACTGTGGTCATGTAGTGAATGTGGAAAACCCTGAAATGTTTAACGCTAAAGTCATTCAATTTATTAAAGAATTGGCATAATCGCTATTATTGAATGTGTATCAATTGAAATTCAGGCCGATAATACCCTCATATTTAATTTGTGTTAATTAGGAATATATGAAAATATTACTTACAGGCGCTACGGGAACGTTAGGTTCTCAGGTCTTATTTTGTTTGTTAGAAGAGAAGCTTCCCTGTCTTGAAATGCTGTATTTACCTGTCCGCGACAAACAATCCGTTTCGCCAAAGGAACGTATTGTGAAAATGTTAGAGAGTGAGTTTTCTCCGGAATTTATTAAGCAAAATATGACAGAGGTGTTAGCTAAAATCACGGTGGTTTCAGCTAAAGATATGCTGCATCCGGAACGTTTTCTTTCAGGCGTGCAAATTACTCACTTTATTCATCTAGCGGGTTTTGTAAACTTATCTGTTTTACCTAGTGCTAAAGATGAAATATTTAAGCAGAATTTTTATTTTACAAAGTCAATATTTGATGCGTACGCTAGTATAATCGATAAGTTCATTTATATAAGTACAGCTTTCTCTGTAGGTAATGTTGGTGGAATTATAGATAACGACTATTTAAAAGAAGAACCTGCCGAATATAGAAATCATTATGAAGCGTCTAAATATGCATCCGAGCAATATTTGGCAGAGGCAGGAGCCTTAGCCAATATACCTGTTCAAATATTGCGCCCCAGTGTCTTGGGTGGCAATGTAATGGATGCCTCTAACTTCTTCATTTCAAAATACATGGTGTTTTATTTGTTTGCCAAGTTTTTCCATAATAGTACTTCTGAAGATTGTGTGCGAATTACTGCTTGTGAAAAAAGTGGATTGAATATTATCCCTACAGATTATGCAGCTAAAGTTATTGTTACAGTGTTTGATACGGATGTTGAGCAGCTTAATATAGTGCATTCAAAAACAACGCGTATTACTCAGGGTATTACGAAAATTCTAGATACGGTTTCTTTTGATAATTTTAAACTAACAAAAAACCTTGTTACTGCTGAAACAGGTTTTGAATCTAAGCTAGAGAAGTTTTATTACGATACGATAGGTTTGCATTTAACGCCTTACCTCACGTCTAAACCTTGCGAATGGGACACTGCCTTACTTCAAGAAATATTACCCATGCCGGTCTATGATCTAGAAGAGTATTTAGCCGATACCATTAAGTTTGCCCAAAAAAATGAATTTAAAGGTCAGCAGTGGTAAACGAAAAAAAGTAAGTTGCGATAAAAAAGATGTATGTTTTGTCATGTTTCAAAATAGCGTTCATCACCTTTACGAGGAAGGTTCTCACCGATCCAATATTGCATCATGGCTAGTCATATTTTAAAAATAGTTATTCCGTACTCATGGACGCTTACTTATTAATAGGTAGGTTATTTGACGATATGAATATATCCGAAATGAACTTATTCGAACACTATCAGTCTATTTGTAACCCCTCTAGCCTGATGAACCTCACTTGAAACTCACATTGTTAAAATTTCACTTATACATAAAGATAATCATTAGCCTTAGCGTAATGCTATTGGCTGGATTATGTTTTTCGGTGTTTGTTATTGATACGGTTTCATTCTCTTCTATCAAATCTATCGCGATGGATACCTTGGCTTTTGTTGATGTGTATCCTATACAGAGTGCGTTAGTGTTTGCGGTTTTGTATTTTCTTGTTTGTACTTTGCCAATGCCTTTTGTGAGTGTGTTGACTATGGTGGCCGGGTATCTTTTTGGGAATGTGTTAGGTTTGTTGATTGTGTCGTTTATGAGTGCTTTGGGCGGTACGGTGTTGTTTTTGGTGGTGCGCTATGGCTTACGTGATTGGGTGCAACGGTATGTGGTTCGTGGGCCTGAGGTTTTGCAAAAGGCGACGGCGACGAATAGTTTTATGCTGGCGTTGTGTGTACGTTTTATTCCGGGTTTACCTTTTTCTTTTCCTGCGCTTGTATTGGGCTTGAGTCAGTTAACCCTGTGGAAGTTTTATTGTTCTACACAGTTAGGTTTATTGCTTACGTTGTTTGTGTATGTGAATGCAGGTCGAAGCCTTGCGCAGGTTGATAGTGTGCAGGATGTATTTAGCGCAGAGTTAATTATATCGATGTTGTTATTGGCGCTATTGGTAAAAGTACCGTGGGTATTTACCAGAATTCGTACAAAATTGGTCACTACTCAGCTCACAGTAAAAATCGCGCTGAACTGCGTTAAAAAATGATTATTTACACTTGTAAACTCAAATTTTTCGCCTTGCTCAGCACAATGTTGACTGCAATCTGAACAGTTACGGGGCAGTGCTGAGTAGTGACCAAAATTGAAGACAAAAGGATTGATGGTGACTGATAAAATTATGGATTAAAAATAGCGAGGAGGCTGCCTGTCAGTTTCGTAATATAAGGTGCAAGTTCCCCATCGTTAGATACCATGAGGAACTATTCGCTTAATCAGATAGAGTGGTTAAAGCTCTTCGGTTTCTGTTTCTGCTTCAGATAAAGGTAGGTCAGGGGTCTTTTTACGGTGATCTTTAAGACGGCCCAGTGTACTTTCTAGACGGTGTGCTAATTTTTTAGTTGCGCCGTTAACGGCTTGTTCTAATGTCTCTGCATGATCGGTAACGGCGACTGGCTGTCGGCCTTCAAGGCGCGCTTCTAGCATGCAACGTTGGTCATGTGACCCGCTTTTGCCTTTACTCTCGTCACTTAAATGAACCTCTACACGGGTGATGTGATCCTTAAAGTGTTCCAGCGCATTTTCTACCGAGTCACTAACCTTTGCCGCTAATGCTTCTGTACCGTGAATGTTTGCGTCAGTATTAAATTGAATCTTCATGAATTCTCCTTTGGAGGTTGCGGTTGATAACAAGTGTGCTGTACTAACTAGACACTGATTTTTTACCGAGACTGCATGCAAAATAGCACTATTTAAAGCGTTAGTAAACCTCACGGTTTTTCTTTAATATCCGTATAATTTTTAACGTTATTTGAAAGTTATAAGCGAATGTTATTGATCAAAATAGACTCAGTTGTTTAATCGTAGAATAAGTAATATACAAGAAACATGATTAAATAAATAATTAACCAAGCAAAATAATCTATGATGTACTTACTGTTTGAGTTTATCTTTCTTCACTTTATTACTAGGGTATTATGAAGCTTATTGAAATTAATAAAGTACGTTATCGTCGTCATTTACGGTATGTTATGGCTGCGTGTGCGGCAGGTTTAGCGGTTGGCAGTTTGGCCGTATCGCAAACGTTAATTGCCTTTTTTCCTGATGAGAGTGGCAGCCATTTTCATTGGAATTTATTGGGTGTGGCTGTTGCCGGTGTAGCGATTGCATGGTTGTTAAACCGTTATCGCCAGTATGACTTTATGACGGAAGTAGTATACGTGTGGGATTTGAAACAATCACTGAATAAAATAAATCGAAAAATACGTAAGTTAGAAGCGGCAAGTCGTGAAGGCAATGTCGATGCTTTGTTAGCAATACATTACAGTTACGCTGCATCACGTTTGTTATGGCAGCTAGACGATAATACTTTGCTGATGGATGAGTTGGCTATTAAACAAGCAGAGCTTAATAAACTAGCTGAACAATATAGCGTGATACTCAATGCGGATGATTACGATTATAGTGTGTTGAAGTCGTTCTAACGTGTTTTTAAACGCTATAGTCTAATGAATAAATTTACTTTTGGATAATCTTAGGCCAATGCCTACATAGGTTAATGATCAAATCACAGACTCGGTTATACAGGTAAATAACTAAGGTGTTGGGTGACGCGCCTGCTGTAGATTTTGCTAGCTTCGACGATGATACGGTTATCTCAGAAGAGCAGGCTTTCGGGCATACAGATAGTACTGAGAAAGTGTGTGACGAAAGCTCCGCTCAAGTGCTCGCAGATGTGATTAAAGGCAATGGTGAACAGGAAGTATTATGACGCCAGAGAGTATCATTAGTAGCATTACTCACGAGTTTGATGGTGTGATGCCTAACGCTAGTTGGGGAGAAACGTCGTTATTCTATAACCCCGGTAATGCCTTGCCCAATGGGGTGTATTTTTGTACGATCAAGGAAAAAAACGGCGATAATGATAAGTCTTCAGGTTTAGATCGCGAAGGTGTATTTCGTTTGAGTATTGGGGTTGGCAAAGCCGCTTATGCAGCGACATTGGGTAAGCCGCCCGCACGGCCTAGCAAGGGTGGCATTATTGATACGGGACATGATTTTACGGTCTGTGATGTGTTAATGCCGCATCCTATCTATGGCTGGATGTCGTGGGTGCAGATATTAAACCCTTCGAAATCCAGCTTTACCGAGATATTTGGCCTAATAGCGGGGGCGCATAAAGAGGCTGTTGCCAAGTTTGTTAAGCGGGTGTGCTAAGCGAATGGCGACAAAAAATAGCCCTTTGCTCCACATTTGCGGACTATGATATATACTCAATATAGCATTTGAAAACCACGTTTTAGTTTATATGGAGCTGAGTAGTCGATTTATGAACGTTAGCTTACCTTTAACTGTACATCAAAAATTAACGGTTACCTATCGAGTAGAGCCCGGCTGCCTTGGCCCCGAGGGTATTCGCTATGTGGATGCCTTTTGTGTATATGCACAAGAGAAAGTAGTTGATTTAGACGCCGACTTTATCCATTGGAATATTATCCCCAGAGCAAATAAAACATTGCCTGAGATGGAGTATCATATTGCTAAAAAACAGTTGACCCACGATAAGGCGGATAAGTAC
>JBLHVA010000155.1:0-4803 GCA_047630005.1 Candidatus Endobugula sp.
TTAAATTTAGCTATTTTCTCTGCCACAGCTTGTATACGTTCTACCGTACCAACCGATGTACCACCATATTTTTGAACCAAGAGGCTCATAATTTCTATATCCTACGCTTACTTATTTAAGGCGTTGTTGTATTTGACGCCAAATGTTGTTTTACGCGCCAAACGCAAAAAGGGCAGCAATTAAACACTATCTAAGGCTAAATGTTAATAGCCATATGTCATCTACACAAAAACTTCTTGTTTTATATACATTTGAGTTCTATAAAAAACTTTCTTTTTACTACGTTGTCATCTCAAAAAAAACTCTATATTGATGATTGGACCCACTGCTCTACTTTATCCAATGCAGCCTGAATACCCGATGGGTCAGTACCACCACCCTGAGCCATATCGGGTCTGCCTCCGCCCTTACCTCCCACTAGAGGTGCGATATGTCGCATTAAGTCGCCGGCTTTAAAGCGTGCAGTTAAGTCTTTGGTAACCCCTGTCACTAAAGACACTTTGTCGTCTTCATTAGTCACTAACAAATAAACACTATTTTCCAATTTCCCTTTTAACGCATCTGCCATATCACGCAATACTTTACCGTTAGCCCCAACAACATGGTGGGCCAATACATTTACACCGGCAACTTGCTTCATATGCTTGAGCAAATCACCACTATCAGCACTCGCCAACTTGGCCTGCATAGCAGAAATTGTTTTTTCTTGCTCCTTAAGCTGACCAACCAACTGTTCAGTTTTTTCAACGGCATTGGAATTATTTGCTTTAACTAATTGTGAAACTTGATCTATTGTATTCTTATACGAAAGTAATCGAGACAACGCTTTTTTGCCCGTTACCGCCTCGATTCGTCTGACACCTGATGCAACACCTGATTCTGAAACGATATGAAAAACACCAATTTCTCCGGTCTGTTTAATATGGACACCGCCGCAAAGTTCAATAGAAAAACCGTCTCCCATTGATAGCACTCTCACTTCATCACCATACTTTTCATCAAACAACATCATTGCGCCTTTGGCTTTCGCTTGCTCCATATCACAATGATCCACATCCACCATGGTATTGCTACGAATTTCGTCATTCACTATTTCGGCTATCTGAGAGAGTTCATCGGCAGTTAACGCTTGAGGATGAGAAAAATCAAAACGTAATTTTTCTGCATCAACCAACGATCCTTTTTGCACGACATGTTCGCCTAACACTTTTCGTAGCGCCGCATGCATTAGATGCGTTGCAGAGTGATTCAGTACTGTTGCCTGTCGAACACCACTATCAACTTGTGTCGAGACCTTCTGCCCCACCGAAAACTCACCGTTCAACACCTTACCAATATGCAAATGATGTGAACCATTTTTTTGACAATCCTGTACTTCAAAACGACATCCATCAAAGACTATATAACCTGAATCACCGACTTGACCACCCGATTCCGCATAAAATGAAGTGTTTGATAGCACAATCACAGTTTCATCACCCTCTTTCACCTGATCAACTGATGTTGTGTTTTGGTATAAGCCAACGATAACACCTTCACCATTAACATCGTCATAACCAGAAAATCGTGTACTACCTTCTAGCTCGATAGTAGATGAATAATCAACGCTAAACTTTCCTGCAGCACGTGCACGAGTGCGCTGCTCTTCCATGCATTTTTCATAACCAGCCATATCTAAAGTCAGCTCACGCTCACGCGCTATATCGTTAGTCAAATCGGTAGGAAAACCATACGTATCATAAAGGGTGAATACTGTTGCACCGGGAATTTGTGTTGAGGCACTTACTGTAAATTCAGCAGAATTTAAGACCGACTCTAAAACAGACAGACCTTTTTCTAAGGTCTTTTCAAATTGCTGCTCTTCTAATAACAATATTTTTTCAATTCGTTGTTTTTGCTCAACTAACTCAGGATAAGCTGCACCCATTACCTCCACTAACGCTGCAACCAACTTATAAAAGAACGCTTCTTGCTGGCCCAGCTTATGCCCGTGGCGAACCGCTCGACGAATGATACGTCGTAGCACATACCCTCGCCCTTCGTTTGATGGCATGACACCATCCGTAATCAAGAACGCACAAGAACGGATATGATCAGCAATCACACGTAAAGATTTATGCTCAATATCTTGAGCACCTGTAATAATTGCTGACGCTTTTAATAGGTATTGAAATAAGTCTATATCATAATTGTTATGGACATCTTGCATGATTGCTGAGATTCGCTCTAAGCCCATACCGGTATCGACAGAAGGCTTAGGTAGTGGAGCCATGCCATCGGCACTACGATTGAACTGCATAAAGACGATATTCCAAATTTCAATATAACGGTCGCCATCTTCTTCTGGCGTGCCCGGTAAACCACCCCAGATATCTTCACCGTGGTCATAGAATATTTCGGTACAAGGCCCACAGGGACCGGTATCGCCCATGGCCCAGAAGTTATCTGATTGGTACTTACCACCTTTGTTGTCACCAATATGAATAATTTTCTCAGTGGGAAGGCCTATATCTTTATGCCAAATATCATAAGCTTCCTGATCATCTGCATAAACAGTAACGGTTAATTTTTCAGCAGGGATTCCCATCCACTCGGGTGAAGTCAAAAACGTCCACGCATAATGGATCGCTTCTTTCTTAAAATAATCGCCAAAACTAAAGTTACCCAGCATTTCAAAAAAGGTATGGTGACGGGCGGTATAACCAACATTCTCTAGATCATTATGTTTACCACCTGCACGCACACAACGCTGAGACGTAGTCGCGCGTTGATAATCACGCTTATCGCTCCCTAGAAACACGTCTTTAAATTGCACCATACCTGCATTGGTAAAGAGCAGTGTAGGATCATTATTAGGCACTAAGGAACTACTGCTAAGTACTGTGTGTCCGTGTGTTTCAAAAAAACGTAAAAATGCATCGCGAATATCTGCGCTGTTCATAAAGGAGCTCTTTATCTATAAGTGGGTATACGGAGTTGATCTATAAAACGGGTAAATACCATAAAAACTAAGAGAGAAGTATAAACGATAGGGGTAACGGCTAATAGTACGCATTTCATGAGTACAGAAGAAAGCATTCTTACCCATTATTGCACCTGCAAAAAATTCGAAACTAGTCGCATTAAATCACACCATACCTTCCGAAAAGGTTTTACCCGCCAACAAATGTAAATGTAAGTGAAAGACGGTTTGACCCGCATTTGCACCATTATTTACTATCACTCTAAAGGCGTCAGCCACACCCAATGTTTCTGCCATATCACCCGCTTTTAACATCAAGTGGCCAAGCACTTGCTGATCCTCCTGTGTAGCATCAACCAACCTAGGAATAGGCTTCCTAGGAATCAGTAATATGTGGGTAGGTGCCTGAGGAGAGAGATCTCGTATACAGATACAATGTTCGTCTTGGTAAATAATATCTGACGGGATGTCACCGTTAATAATTTTAGTAAAAATAGTGGTCTCTGGCAAAGTCATATATTATTTCCTTAAGCCGCTGGGGTGGTTTTTTTCTCTTTCCAATGTGTTTTTTCCTCATCACTCAGCTGACGAGCCTCAGATTCTAGCATCACTGGGATACCATCACGTATTGGGTAAGATAAGCCACTCGCAGACGCGACCAACTCTTGTTTTTCTTTGTCATACTGCAGCGACGACTTCGTTACAGGGCACACCAATAAATCTATTAATTTTTTATCCACTTTTATTCTCTCATTAATTTTTTATTCACAACGGCTTCTTAATTATCGCATCTTCATTACCCTACGACTGATAATTCAATAACTAACGTGTAGTACCCACAAGGTGATTACTCAGACTAAAAACGCTATATTGCGTTTTATTATTTAGGCGGGAGAACGGGAGATGGTAAATCGCTCATTAATAATTGTGGGTCTAAGCGCTGATCAAACCAATTCATTCGCCAATCTAAATGGGGGCCTGTTGATCGCCCTGTTGAGCCAATTTCTGCAATTAATTGACCCTGTTCAACATAATCACCTACCACCACATGCGATTTATGCAAATGAATAAATGTAGATGACACACCATGCCCATGATCCATAATAATCGTACCACCAGAAAAATACATATTTTCATGCACTAATGTAATAACACCAGATGCTGGGGCAATCACTGGACTTCCTTCGGGAGCAGCAACATCTACTCCATAATGGGGGCGCTTAGGAACACCGTTATAGTAACGACGACTACCGTAAACACCTGAAATAATACCGCGCGCAGGCCAGATAAACTTTTCTAAAAAACTTTGTAAGTCCGAGTTTACTTTACGTGATTTTTTAGCAGCACGTACCTCTTTACGAATACGAGGTAATGCCGCCTCGGATACATTCACTGTTCTCTTAGGAACGCCTGTGATTTTTTGTTCGTTATACGCTCGCTGTTCGACGGAAAAAGTATGTGTAGTCACCTCTCCACTAACGGTAGTTTCGATAAGTTTCACACTGGGTTTAGCATCTCGTCCTAAACCAACGACGAAATCACCTAAATGATTCACTCTCACTTTTTTCCCTAAAAACTCAATTTTACTTGATGGATTGGCTTTCCCTAGAATAAGGCCGCCCTGAATCCATTGGGTTTCTATTTCTATTGCTGCTGCAAGAGGGGAAATAATTAACAGTAACATCCAGTAAATCAAGTGGTATTGTTTAAACATAATAACGAATAAAAACCTATAAACTAGCAAGAGAAGAATTAAAAGCGTCCTTAAAAATACAAAAGTAAATATTACTCAACCACTAAATTACCGTCAGTAATTAATTGCGCTAATATTGTTGACGAAT
>JBLHVA010000156.1:0-4788 GCA_047630005.1 Candidatus Endobugula sp.
GGATTAAAATGCTTTGTCATAATACTACCTTCGTTAATGGGGACTATAATATCGTCTCTAACTGGGTAGCCAAATTTAGCATGCCTCTACAGGAGCCTTCCAATATTGCGCAACCACACCAAAACAGAACGAAGGCCTAAACGTCAAATGGACAAACTTGCTAGATATGTATTTTCTGAACTGCCCACCATATATTTTGCAGCAGAACGATTAGAATCAAGATAAGTCCAATTGAATAGAATACAAAGTAGGTCTTCTAGAACCATGACTTGATATCGGGATTTGATTGTACGGATAGACTTTTCCGGTCAAGCTTGAGTAAGTGCCGCTTCCATTTTATGCCCATTGATTTACTGAAGCAACTTTCGAGGTAGCCCTCATCTTTCCCTGCCCGCTCGAAATCACTTAAACCATTACTTTCATTAATTATCTTTGGTGAAAAAAAGATGTATAGCATGCTTGCATGCAGTGAAAGATCATGACGAACTAAAGAAAAAAAATCCAAGTAAAAGGTAGCAGAATATCGAAAACACAAATACTACCTGACAACTCAACTTTAAGTGGGCACTAAAAAAGAGACGTCATCTTAGCCAAGACAGGCACTTGGATTAATTATATGTGCATACCTGTTTCGTTTAAAATTTTTTAAGGTGCTCTAGCATAGAATGATTATATCGTTCAATTGACACTTCAAATAGCTAACAACCTATTAGACGTCATAAAGATGTGGCTAAATACGCCTTTACGACGTAGATCAACGAGGATTTAATTAGGTGATTAGTTTTTTCTTTATTCTTCATGGCTTTATCCCTGCCCGTTTTTATTTGACGTGCTGTAACACATCTATTTATTATTGATTTTATTTACTACTAAAAATGGAAAATCATTAAACTCATAATCGTCACCACATTAACACTAGCGATGAACAATCATTTTACTCACATCTCATTAACGCGAAACTTCTAGCCCTTGAGGTCGGTCGCGAATACCAATTTTTTTCAATTCAATATTGACATATTGTGTCACGGTTTCTGCATCGGTTAATTTCATTACACGAGCTAGCAAATCTTCTGCTTGCTCTAGACTAATTGCACGAAGGACTGATTTTACGCGGGGCAGATTGGTCGAGTTCATCGATAAAACATCATAACCCATAGCCATTAATAAGATTGAAGCGCCTGGGTCACCCGCCATTTCACCACAAATGCTCACCGGTGTGCCTTCGCTATGTGCTGCTTTCACAACTGATTGTAATGCTTGTAATACGGCAGGATGGAAAGAATTATAAAGCCCTGCTACTTGTGGGTTATTGCGATCCACCGCTAATAAATATTGTGTTAAATCGTTGCTGCCAACGGAAAGAAAGTCCGAACGAGCCGCTAGCTCTTTCGCTTGATACACGGCCGCAGGCACCTCAATCATCACGCCTACTGGAGGCAACTCGACATTATAACCATCTTCCAATAATTCACTATGTGCGCGCCGAATGAGCACTTGTGAGGTTTCTAATTCAGAAATATGGCTGATCATGGGCAACATAATACGCAAGTTGCCTAACCCTTCCGAGGCTCGCATCATTGCTCGCACTTGAGACATAAAAATTTCTGGGTGATCCAATGTCACCCGAATACCCCGCCAGCCAAGAAACGGGTTAGCTTCATCAATCGGAAAATAGTTTAGGGCTTTATCGCCCCCAACATCCAAGGTGCGCATGGTAACCGGATGTGGATAAAATGCCTCAAGCTGCTCTCGATAAATTTTGCGCTGATCTTCTTCCGTTGGAAAGCGATCACGCAGCAAAAAAGGCACTTCGGTACGATATAAACCCACACCCTCTGCACCACGCTCAATAGACCGCATAACATCTGCCATTAATCCGGTATTCACCCATAGGGGCACACGGTGATGATCGATAGTTTCGGCAGGTAAATCTTTTAATGCTTCGAAATGTTTAGAAATCTCCTGGTCTTCTTGGATCAGCTTAGTAAATTCGTTAAGTACTTCTTCGCTGGGGTTGAAGTAAGTATTGCCACGATAACCATCAACGATAGTCAGCTTTCCGTCGAGCTGAGTAAACGGCAGGTCTACTGCGCCCATCACCGTAGGTATCCCCATTGCTCTTGCCAATATGGCCACATGGGAGCTACTAGAGCCTTTCACTGACACTAAACCAAGCAATTTATCTTTAGGGACTTCTCCCAATATAGATGCGGTTAACTCGTCGCCTATCAGTACCGTATTATCGGGATAAGTTTTTTCTTTAGTCGACGATTGCTGCAAGTAACCGAGAACACGACTACCTAAGTCACGAACATCTGCTGCACGCTCGCGTAGATACGGATCATGCATGCTGGCAAAGGTATTGGCATGCTGCAAAATGACGCGACTCCACGCATAGGGCGCAACAACCCCTTTTTTAATGGAGTCGGTTACTTCACGTCCCAGCGAAGTATCATCTAACATGGCGAGATAGGCATCAAAGAGGCCACGCTCTTCTGCGCTTAAACGATTACTGAGCTTTTTTCCTAAGGCTTTAATATCGGCACGCACAGCACCTAATGAGGTATAGAAAAAAGATAACTCTTCTTCTATATTGCTACATAATCGATAGGCTACACTACTTAAGTCAGACTGAGGTGACAAAACAACGGCTGTACCAATGGCAATACCCGGCGAACCTGGGACGCCCTTAAAGCGTACATCAACCCCTGTATCATCTATTTCTTCAGCACCATGAACAGCCTCTGCATGCGCGATAATGCCAGACAATTGTGCTGAGATGGTGACTAAAAATGCTTCTTCTTCATCATCAAAACGACGACGATGAGATTGTTGAACGGTGAGCACACCCAGTACTTCGCGCTGATGTACGATGGGCACACCTAAAAATGAGGTAAAACGTTCTTCCCCTGTTTCAGGAAAATAGTGATAGCGGGAATGCGCTTCTGCATTCTCTAAATTGACCGGTTCGCCTCGCTTGGCTACGTAACCCACCAAGCCTTGGTGCAGGCTCATTTTCACGTGACCTACCGACTCAGGTAATAAACCTTCTGTCGCACGTAAAACGAGATCGTTTTGGGAATCGCGTAAATATACAGAACACACTTGTGTATGCATTGTGGTGCGAATACGTTGAACAATAATTTCCATTGCCGAACGTACATTCGCGGCAGCATTCACTTCTTGCGTAATAGCTCTTAAAGAATCTAACATGGCTTAATTCTTTCGTTATTGTTGATGTTTTTTCATTCAATTGTTTTCATGATTCTTGCGTCGATATCGACTCTAACCATCATCTCTCGATCGCTCGTAGACCGTTTCTAAATGACTATGTGCTGGCGCCAACTCTTTTAAAGCTCGTCGATACACGTCACGTTTAAAATCGATAACCTGATCAAGTGGGTACCAATAACTCACCCATTCCCAATGGTCAAACTCAATGGCATCACAGTTAGCAAGAGAAACTGCGCCGTCACCTCCCAACAACTCGAGCAAGTACCACTTCTGTTTTTGTCCTATACATAGCGGTAGTTGGTACTCACGTACAAACTGTTTGGGTAGATCGTAATTTAACCAACCCGACGTCGATGCAACCACGCGCACCTGCTGAGGCAGCAAACCCACTTCTTCATGCAGCTCGCGATACATCGCTTGCTCTGGGGTCTCACCTTCATCGATACCGCCCTGAGGGAATTGCCACGCGTTAGCGCCGCCAATACGTCGCGCCCATAAGACCTGCCCTTGAGGGTTGCTTATGATAATACCGACATTAGCGCGATATCCTTTTTCATCTATCATATGTTTCCTCTACAACACATCCACCGCTACTCCTTTAGCGATGATACAAACATAATAGCCTTAAGAATCAAATAATTATGATCGCTTACTGACATCTACAATAACTTTACTGTACCACAATTCACATTAAGGTTGCCGTAAAAAACCGTCCAAGGTATGCTCCAGCAAACACTTCTGAAGATATAATGTCGTCAAATACAATTTTATATCACTTCCATTAGCGGCCAATAAAACGGCTAACTTAAGGCTCCGTCTATGAAACTTGCTATTTTTGACCTCGACCACACGCTATTAGCAGGCGATAGTGATTATGCTTGGGGAAATTTTTTAGTCGATAAAGGGGTAGTGGACGCAGAATATTATCGACAAAAGAACGATGAGTTTTATCAGCAATACCAAGCGAAAACCTTAGATATTTTAGCTTATCAAACTTTCGTACTAGCACCGCTGACAACGCTATCCTCTGTCAAAAGAGAACAGCTACACAACAACTTCATCGCTGAGGTCATATCACCGTTGCGCCAAGAGAAAGCCGACCAGTTAATTGCCAAACATCACGACAATGGCGATACCTTACTAGTGATTACAGCAACCAATCGGTTTATCGCAGCGCCTATAGTGAAGATGATGGGAATTCCCAATTTACTCGCCACTGACCCAGAAGTCATTGATGATGTTTTTACCGGTCACATTGTCGGTATACCTTGCTTTCAAGGCGGCAAGATCACACGTTTAGAGCAATGGCTACTCGAACAAAAGAATACCTATCAACGCGTCTTTACCCATACCACTTTTTATAGTGATTCGATTAACGACGCACCATTGTTAGAATATGTGGATACTGCAATTGCAGTAGACCCCGATGAGAAGTTAAGCGCACTAGCGAATGAAAAGCAGTGGCCTATTATCAGCTTAAAATAAGACGAGGAGACAGTAATCCCAGACATAAAAAAATCACCCGAGGGTGATTTTTTTATGTCTGCTTAATAT
>JBLHVA010000157.1:0-4773 GCA_047630005.1 Candidatus Endobugula sp.
TATAACGACAAAACAGAATAGAAAGAGATGAACAAACGACACATTACACTGTCATAGATCCGATGATTTAACCACCACTAATGACCGCGCTGCTTACCTTCTTCAGTGTCATATTATATTCAGAGAAAGCTAGTTATAGTAAACAGTTCTCACATTAACGACCTACCCAGCCATCTATTGATCAGCGATAAGCCATGAATTTGACTAGCCTACGTACTCTTCCCCATATAACCATGCTGCGCTTCAATAGCTATTGGCAAAAAACGCTTTGCCTAATAGTATTTTGTATGGGTATTGCTCTAGTAAGTAACCCAATACAAGCCCAACAAGCAGACCTTTTCTCTTCTTCCGAAAACCTGTCCCCCGCATCCTCAAGCACTAACTTCAGCGCCAATAGTACGACCAACAATCTTTCTAGCCCTCTAGTATTAGAAGAAGACACTAGCTCTTCTAACGGCCCTTTTAACAATACACTTACCAATCCATTTGCAGAAAGCACTGAAGAATTTTTAACGGTTGATGAAGCTTATAAGCTTTCTATTCGCGCTTCTGCTACCAGCATTGTGGCGGAGTGGGTGATTGCGGAAAAATATTTTTTATACGGGGAGCAATTTCGATTTTCTATTAACGGACAAAAGGTCGATGCTGCACGGCCTGTTGGCGAAGTGTCTTATGATGTGATTTTTGAAAAAGATGTAGAGAAGTACTACGTTTATACGCAGGCAACTATTGAGCGAAATGCACTACCTGCTACCACCAACAACAGCAACATAGTAAATCTATCAGTCACTTATCAGGGCTGTGCAGACGCGGGGCTATGTTATCCACCTGAAACAAAAGACTTTAGCATCCAAGGCAATCAAGTATCTGCAACACAAGTCACGCCAGCCAATGAAGGCAGCTCACCGCAAGAAAATATAACATCAAACAATACACAAAGCACACTATCTATCACCTTATTAATGCTATTACTGGCCATTTGCGGCGGTGCTATCCTTAACCTTATGCCATGCGTCTTTCCGGTGTTATCGATTAAAGCCTTATCACTTGCCAACCATACAGACACACGTTCACGCATTCGTCATGGCTGGAGCTACACCTTGGGCTGTGTACTCACTTTTGTCGTTATCGCAGGTTTATTATTATTGATTCGTGATGCAGGCAAAGCCGTAGGCTGGGGTTTTCAATTACAGTCGCCTTCGGTAATTACTTTTCTCGCCTTTCTATTTTTCATTATGGGGTTGTGCTTATCTGGACGGATTCAATTCGGTGGCCGCTGGATGGGCATGGGACAGTCGTTAACACAAGGCAATAGTACCAGCCATTCTTTCTTTACCGGTGTACTCGCTGCGGTGGTTGCCAGCCCTTGTACCGCGCCTTTTATGGCCACCGCTCTAGGATACGCCTTAACTCAACCCACTCCCGTTGCCCTGTTGATTTTTGCCGCACTGGGGTTTGGCATGGCGTTGCCGTTCTTACTGCTAAGCCATTTACCTCAGCTGAACCGGTTACTACCCCAACCCGGGCAATGGATGGAAACGTTTAAACAAGCCGTTGCGTTCCCTCTTTACCTTACGAGCATTTGGTTACTGTGGGTATTAGGACAGCAAGTGGGTAACAATGGCATTATATTAACGATGCTAGGTGCGCTCGCCGTATTGTTTAGCCTGTGGCTTTCGGGAGTCAAGCCTCGCCTTAAGAACATTGCAGCGATACTGTCTTGCATCACAATCATTCTGATTATTTGGCAAAACAACCAAAATAAAGAGGGCGACAACCAAATCACAAGCTCTCACGGCTTATGGGAACCATACAAAGCTGCCACCCTCTCACAGTTACGCAATAACAACGCCACTGTTTTCGTTAACTTAACCGCTGACTGGTGTATCACCTGCAAGTGGAATGAAGAGCGCGTATTTACTGATGACACATTACAGGCGATGAAAGATAAGGGAATATATCTACTTGAGGGGGACTGGACACGCTATAACGAAGAAATAACTGCATTACTTGATGAATATGGACGCGGAGGTGTGCCGCTCTACCTATTATTTAAAGGGGACAACTATACGCCTGCAACTATTTTGCCGCAAATTTTAAACCCTAGTGACTTCAAACGACTAGTAGAGCAACCTTGACCCGAACTTCAGTCAAACTTAACCGCACGTTCAACGATTTTTGGCGAATTTCTGAGAAAAAACCAAAAAAAGCCGAAAAAACAGGTCGAAAAGCAAGCAACTTCGTAGAAGCGCCACCCAAAGACTAACCAAACAACTACAAAATCACAGGACAACCACACTAACTTCTCTTAAAATCGCCGAAACCGCTCGCAAAACAACAAAAAAACAGGTTTACGTAGACAATGCCTTTTTTTTCCGTCACACTTATTAGCTGTTCTGTAGCGGCCACTATCAACCTTGCACTCCAATGGGCAATGTTAATGCGTATTCTTCTACCGCATTACAGCAATAGATAATCGAATAGATCTCTGACTGGGTAATCACTATGGCGACAATATTAGTTTTGCACGGCCCCAACCTTAATTTATTGGGTACTCGTGAACCAGAGATTTACGGATCAACCACCCTAGACGATATTAACCTGTCACTCAGCACGCAGGCACACGATCAAGGCCACCATTTTTTGTGCTTACAGAGTAACGCCGAATACGAATTGATTGACCGCATTCATGATGCGAAAAAAGAACAGGTCGATTTTATTTTATTTAATCCTGCTGCATTCACCCACACTAGCGTTGCCTTGCGCGATGCATTAAGCGCGGTGGAAATTCCGTTTATCGAAATCCACCTATCTAATGTGCATAGTCGCGAAGAGTTTCGCCAGCATTCATTTTTTTCGGATATAGCCGAAGGGGTTATTTGCGGACTGGGTGCGACAGGTTACGAACTCGCACTAACTGCCGCACTTAAGATAATAAATAAAACAAATAACGCCTAACAATAGGTAAAGGCGTCGAGCAATACAGTACAACGAACCACTTTACTTTAAACTACATTTTTACAGACAGCATAAGAGAGAGACTTTATGGACATTCGCAAAATCAAAAAACTGATCGAGTTACTTGAAGAGTCAGATATTGGTGAATTAGAAATAAAAGAAGGTGAAGAGTCGGTACGCATTAGCCGCGGCAACCATCACCTCGCACAAGCATTTCAACCACAATACATTCAGCAAGCTCCTGCCGCTGCTCCAGTTGCCGCAGCTGTTACTGCGGAACAAGTACCTGCCGCAGAAGCTGTGCCATCAGGCCACTTAGTGAAATCGCCAATGGTTGGCACCTTCTATCGCTCACCTAGCCCAAGCTCACCATCATTCATCGAAGTGGGTCAGCACGTTAAGGCTGGCGACGTAATTTGCATTATTGAAGCAATGAAAATGATGAACCAAATCGAAGCCGACAAAACAGGTGTAATTGAAGCGATTCATGTCGATGACGGCGAGCCAGTAGAATTTGACCAGCCAATGGTCACTATTGCTTAACTGCTGGCTAACGATCAATGTTAACCACTAGTGCTTAACTACTGACATTTAAAAAATCGTTTAACGACTGTCACCTATAGAGAATTTGGCTCATGATTGAAAAAATGGTTATCGCCAACCGCGGCGAAATTGCCTTACGTATTTTACGAGCATGTAAAGAGCTCGGCATTAAAACAGTAGCGATTCACTCGAAAGTCGATCGTGACTTAAAGCACGTTCGTCTAGCGGATGAAGCGATCTGCATTGGCCCTAACGCCTCAAAAGAGAGCTACCTCAATATTCCCGCCATTATCAGTTCAATGGAAATTACCGACTCGATGGCGGTACATCCAGGTTATGGTTTCCTAGCGGAAAATGCTGACTTCGCTGAGCAAGTACAAAAAAGTGGCTTTATTTTTATTGGCCCCGATGCGGACGTTATTCGCATGATGGGTGACAAGGTCTGCGCGATTGTCGCAATGAAAGAAGCCGGCGTACCGACAGTGCCGGGTTCTGATGGCGAATTACCTGAAGATAAAGAAGAGTGCATGCGCATCGCTAAGCGTATTGGCTACCCCATTATCATTAAAGCCGCTGCCGGCGGTGGTGGTCGCGGTATGCGAGTAGTGCATACCGAGTCTGCACTGATTAACTCTATCCATGTAACCAAAGCTGAAGCGGGCGCCGCTTTTGGCGACGATACCGTTTACATGGAAAAGTTTTTACAAAACCCACGTCACGTGGAAGTACAAATCATCTCCGACGGTCAAGGCAATACGGTTCACTTAGGTGATCGTGACTGCTCAATGCAGCGTCGCCATCAGAAAGTGATTGAAGAAGCCCCCGCACCCGGTATTCCAGATGATCTCCGCGAAGGTGTTTACGCATCATGCATTAAAGCCTGTAACGATATTGGTTATCGTGGCGCAGGTACATTCGAATTCTTATATGAAGACGGCGGTTTTTACTTTATAGAAATGAATACTCGTATTCAGGTAGAGCATCCTGTATCAGAAATGTTCACGGGACTTGACCTCATCAAAGAACAAATTCGTGTTTGCTGCGGAGAAAAGCTCAGTATCACACAGGAAGACGTTGTGATTCGAGGCCATTCATTTGAATGCCGTATTAACGCAGAAGATTCTAAAACGTTTATCCCTAGCCCCGGCTTAGTGACCACTTACCACCCTCCTGGTGGTTTCGGTGTGCGCGTTGACTCTCACCTGTATTCTGGCTACAAAGTGCCGCCTTACTATGATTCAATGATTGCGAAAGTCATCACTCACGGTGAAA
>JBLHVA010000158.1:0-4746 GCA_047630005.1 Candidatus Endobugula sp.
CTATGGCTTGTTACGCTAACAAGCAGGCATACAATAGCGGTGCAAAAATATATACAGGCTAAAAAATTGTTGCGACTAGTTACAACCACAACCGCCTCCTGCGCTGCCTTTTGCTCCGCGTGCTGCTTCGCGAGATTCATAGACGTGATTAATATAGCTTGTACTTACCGGATCGCGCTCTAGTGCCATAATCGGACTTGACAAAGTTTCGCGCTCATGTGGTTTAACCCAAGGCTGAATGGGTTTTATGCCACAGGCACTAATTATAAATAGGCTAAGTAGTAATACAATTATTTTCATTGTCATCACCTGGATTATCATCTTGTAGATATTTTGAAACTTTTTCGAATATTATTAACTTAAAAAATTATTCGCGAAGCAATACTTTAATAATTTTTTTATACTTTTTCTCATCACCTGGCTTATAACCCTCATGAAGAAAACGTGCGTTACCACTGCGATCGAGAAACACAGTGGTTGGCATGGCCATATTTTTATTTAAAAATTGCTTTTCGAGTGTTGTCGTCACCACTTTTTTCTCGTCATATAAAATAGGAAAAGAGAGATTTTTTTCAGCGACAAAGTTTTCTATTTCTTTGCGTTTTTCAGTCTTGGCGCTGTTTTCAATGTTGATCCCTAAAATAGTGAACCCCGCTTTATTATAACGTTTATATAGGGCTTCTAATTCTGGCATTTCTTGCCGACAAGGACCACACCACGTCGCCCAAAAATTCATCATCACTATCTGGCCTTTTAACTCGTCTAAACGTATATTTGGCCCTTGAGCTTGCGCCAATGTAAAGTCAGGCATTTTTCCCGAAAGTTCTTTAGCATTTATTGCCGTGCTAATGCTAAAGCTAATAATAATACTGCCAATAATAGTTATTAATTTTTTCATTCTTCTTTCCCGCTAAAAATAGATAGAGAAGCCTAGGCTTGCTTCAAGATTATGTGTTGTTTTTGTCTTGATGATATCGTTGTCAAAAATGTGATCTTTTACTGTTGCATGTAAGGCTATCCAATCTGTTAAATAAAAGCGCATGCCGCCGCCTACAGTATAGGTAAAATAATCATTCTCGTTGAAGGTCGTATTGCCGCCACCGACTAAAATATAAAAAGTATTATTAAAGGCTGTGTCTTTTCCAAAAAAAACCTCACCTTGAAATAAGTTATACGCGAGCGAGATATTGTAATAGCTAAGTTCGCGTTGATCATCGGTGAGTAACTGAATGCCCCCACCCAATACTTCAATACTTGATTCTTGAGCAGTTGTTTGACCGTAATTAAGTTCGGCAACAAAATCTTCAGTTAAATGGTAGGCAAATCTTAAGCCCGTAACAGTGTTGCTGCCAAAGTCTTCAATAGAGTATATGCCAGCATAAGCACCTAATTCCCAGTCTTCATTGTCCAGTTTGTCTTCACGAATAACCCGACGCTGTATATCTGGTGTGATGATTTTATCTAAAGCGGTATTGTCATCGATACCTTCTGCGGAATCAGGATTTTGAGCATGAGCGGGCAATGCAATTAAAAAGAGGCAGGCAATGCTTGTACTTAATACGGCAAAAGTTAATGGTTTGTACATCGTCTATCTCTCATTTCTATTGGACTATTCGTGAACAATCTATTGTTTTTTTTAAAAAAAGGCGCTAACACCGAGCTTCCATTCTTCATTGTTTTCGTTTTCATCTCTTTCCGGCAGGCTGGTGTAACTATTGTATTCAAGACGAATAAAAAAACGATGTGATAAATAAAACGAAGCGCCGGTACCTACTAGAAAATAGCTATCTTCTCTGTCTTGTATTTGCGATAAGTTAGTATTGGGCGAAACCTCTACTTGTCCATTAGCGAGTGTAAAAAAAGGAGATAGCCTCCATTTGGGAAAAGGTTGATGAACAATACCCCAGGAGTAGAATTTACTATTAGAGAATCGCCCTGTTGCTTGAGATGCGCGTAGCTCGAAGCTTAGGTTTTCGGTAAGACGGTAAGCTGCATTGATTCCAAGGCTTTCGATATCTTCAAATTCGCCAAAACTTGCGCCGATCTCCCAGCGACGGTTGGTGAAATCCCCACGCTTAGGGATGCCAAGTTCGATAATCTCGTTATTTATACCAACGGTGTTTTCCATGTCGCGGCGATGTATCCAACCTTTAATGCCTTTTTGCGTCTCGGCTTTAATCCAATCGGTTTTGCTGAATAGTAATGTGATTTCCTCATCTTTTTCTATCACATGAAATTTAGGATAACCGCGACCAGGGCCGGTATGCATATCGATAAAGGTAGTGGTGACAATCACTTTGATGACACCTTTCTTTTTAGCAAGCACCAATGGACTGCACAACAGGCTAAAACTTAACACTATAAAAGTTGCAAGAGTTATCCATGTACTACTTTTGCTGTCTTGTAAAAAGCATTTTGGCGATAAAGCGGTCAAAAGCGTTAATCCCTGTCTAGGCTATGTATCTAGATTCGTAATTATTATTAGTCTGCAACATCAAAGGGATTATTATAGTATTGAGCGCCAATATCAATCCATTCTCTTAATAATCGTAACTCGGTATCATTCATAAAGCCTGTATGGTCTACAGTACCGTCAGTTGTATTAGACATGACTTCAAAGAAGCGACTATTAGCTGCATTGCTTGCCATGATGGCATTTTCACCACTCGGAATAAATTCATTAGGAATAGGTGTCAGGCGTTCTATTTCATTACCGCCTGCGTCTAAAATGGGCGTAAACCCATCGACCAAATAATAAATATCAGCAGCATATACCCCAGGCATGCCAGGAACTTCGGTAAAAGTCTGTATCAATATATTACTTGGGTCATCATCAATAGCACTAAATGACCTCACAACGGGAATAGTACCGCCATTCATATCAAGTATAGGATCACCCATTGCGTCACGTTGTATTTGAAATACTCCGTCGCCATCTTGTGCCTGAATAAACAATGTTAAAACCAAACCGTTGGCACCTATTATCACCGGCGTGCCTTGCCGTACTAATTCTCTATAGGATACAACCTGAAAAGGCTCATCAGCAGAAGCCGCGTCGGTAAGTTCTAGCTGTCCTGCCGGGGTTTGTGACACGCCTTCATTTGATCGGCTATGGCAAAGAGTGCATGTCTTATCATCTGTCCTAGCCACCTCCCATAGTGGTTGAATATGCGTTAGATAGTTGATAACAATACGGCAAAGGGGGTTTAGTGTTAAGCCACTTTCGCATGCGCTGCTGACGGGAGGCGCAGTAGATAGCCCATTAACGCCACGGTATAAAAGACTAATGTCTGGATCGAGTGGAAGTAGCGCTGAATCTGTCCACTCATCAGCAAATTCTAAGCCTGTACTAAGATCACGTGGCGCTCCATTAAAGCGAGTATAAATATCGGCCATTGTCTCCCCAATTTCATTAATAAAGAAATTAGGATTACTATTTGGAAAAGGTAGACCAAACTCCTGACCTCCTATATTCGCTGAGGGTGCTTCGGCATCTATGCGGCCATGCGGTAAATTACTATCACGAGTGTGGCAGCCAGTACACTGGTAAGCTTCCCCACTCTTTAATTGCAAAGTATTGCGATGTAATGGTGCCATACGGGCGCCGTTAGCATCAACCACATCGAAGGTGAATGGGATGCCCGAAGGTGCCTTAATGCTCACGGAGCCGTCGGGCTCAATCGGTGCATAACCAATAATTTCGCGCATGCCGCGAGCTTGACTAAGGCCGAAGGCAGCATTGTCGAAATTGGGGACTAATAGTTCGAGGACGTCTTCACTCGGAAGACTGACAGGTTTTATGAGACGGATAAATCGTGCAGGTCTATCAGCTGCACTTGTTTTATCTGGGTCCGCAAGCACTTCAATACCAAGGCTACTTGTATCAACACCATCGGTATCATAAACACTACGAATGTTGAGTATTGCAAGGCCTTCACTTTCTAGTGAGCTGTTAAAGGTTGTGCTATCAGCCACTGATACTGGAGGCGATAATCGAGGCTCAAGAATGACCGAGTCGGTGAACATTGTGCCCGTTGGAGCAATGGCAACGGGCACAATTGTGTTATTTTCAAGGTTAAATGTCCATACACCGTAATTAGGTGGCGCACCCACAAGATCAGTATTTTCTAGATTTTGTTCGGAGCATACCAACGCTTGTTGGGGGTTACTTGTGTCTCTTAAGCTACATAGGTTACGCCCAACGAGTGCCTTCATACTGCCATCACTAAATGGGTAGACAGAGTTATAAAGCCCATTAACCGAAATCGGATTATCTAAATTAATGTTTTGTGGTGTCAGTGATTGTTGACCGACTCCAGAGGCGGCGCTATTGCTGTCAGTTGCTTGATTGATATCGGTGAACCCTGGAGTATTGATTCGAATAATATCGCCACCTAGTAAAGCAGACTCACGTGTTTGTAAGATAGCAATTAAGCTGCCGTCGGCTAATTCACGAAAATCGACAAAAGTTGTCTGCGCTGAACTATCGCCGGTGTTCTGGCTATGATAACCATAAAGAATACGCATATTGCTGCCATCGCTATTAATGGTATAAATACTGAGGTTGTCCGTTTCATTAATGGCATCATAACGTAAAAAAGCGATACGCCCGTCTTGTAATACTGTCGCTTGTAAATCGTGGCCTTGGCTAAAGGTGATTTGCTGAATATTAGCGAAAATAGGGTCATTAATGGGATCTGCAATATGCAAATTGAATATTTCTACGTCGTCGATGGTGGCCGTAAA
>JBLHVA010000159.1:0-4746 GCA_047630005.1 Candidatus Endobugula sp.
GTCAACGACCTAAACCATAACTCGCAAGCCGATGGCTATAACAATAGACTCTGATTCCTTTATTTACTGATTACTGAGACTTACTTACCATGTAATCTACAGTCACTTTGATTTCATCTTCAGAACAATCCATGCACAAACCTTTCGCTGGCATGCCATTAAAGCCACTAATGGCATGTGTGTATAAAGTATCAATACCTTGACCTATACGAGGAGCCCAACCAGCAACATCCCCTAGCTTAGGCGCGCCTGCTGCACCAGAACTATGGCAAGCAATACATGACTTACCGTAAATGTCTTCACCACTACGAGGGCCGCTAGCAACGACAACGGGGGCTGCTGCACATGAATCACCAGCCATGCAAAGATCACCTACTGGTGATAGTCGCGCACTTACCTCATCTTTAACTGCAGCAAAAACCATTGCCGATGTAAAAACAGCAATAGCACACAAACCAAACTTGACGATTTTTAAACCTTTTTTACTTGAAAACACAGCAACTTCCCCTTGTTTAACGATCACCTTATAATAAATGATCGTTTATTGAATAACAGAAAACATATTACATTGGATACCAATATTTAATAAGAAGATTATAGCGCGTTATGAGCCTCACGTTAAATGTTACGTAAAAAGCCCTTTATCAGACCAATAAACTCTCATTTTGAATCGATTTACCACGACCAATCGCATAGTAATCAATACCATTGTCGGCCATACGTTGTGGGTTATATAAGTTTCTCCCGTCAAAAATAACAGAATGGCGCAAACTCTCTTTTATCATATCGAAATCTGGAGCTCTAAAATGTTGCCATTCAGTACAAATCACTAATGCGTCAGCCTTCTTGAGTGCTGCCTCTTTAGTGCCAACTAACACTAAATCATCTCTCGTCCCATAGACCCGCTGGCACTCTTCCATTGCTTCGGGGTCGTAAGCCTGCACCGTTGCACCTGCCGCCCACAATGACTCCATTAATACACGGCTCGATGCTTCTCGCATGTCATCGGTTTTCGGCTTAAAGGATAAACCCCAAATGGCGAATGTTTTACCTGCAATATCGCCTTTAAAGTGCTTATTAATATAGCCAAACAATTTTTGTTTTTGACGAGTATTAACCGCTTCTACCGATTTCAATAAGGTCGAGTCATAACCTATGGATTCCGCCGTTTTTACCAACGCTTGTACATCCTTTGGAAAACAAGAACCGCCATAGCCACAGCCAGGATAAATAAAGTGATAACCAATTCGCTCGTCAGAACCGATGCCTTTACGTACCATTTCGATATCAGCACCTAGCTTTTCAGCTAAATTAGACATTTCATTCATAAAGCTGATTTTGGTCGCTAACATACAATTTGCCGCGTATTTAGTCAGCTCCGCACTGCGTACATCCATAAATATCATTCGATCGTGATTACGATTAAACGGCTCATATAACTCACGTAAAGGCGCCTCAGCTTCTGATGAATCCATTCCGATGACGATTCGGTCTGGACGGAGACAATCATTTACCGCTGCCCCTTCTTTTAAAAATTCGGGATTAGAAACGACATAGAACGGAATGGATTGTTTCCGCTCAGACAATACCGCGGCTATACGTGCTTTGACTTTATCTGCCGTTCCCACCGGTACGGTTGATTTATCAATAATGATTTTTTCGCTCGTCATATAAGTGGCAATAGTCTCAGCAACTTTTAACACATACTGCAAATCTGCCGAGCCATCTTCATCTGGCGGTGTACCTACCGCGATAAATTGCACTTCACCAAACGCGACGCCTTTTTGTGCATCTGTCGTGAAATGTATACGACCAGCATCATAGTTGGATTGGACTAAAGGCGTTAAACCGGGTTCATAAATCGGAATAATGCCTTTTTTTAACTTCTCAATCTTATCTGCATCAATATCAACGCAGCAGACTTCATGTCCTACATCCGATAATACCGCTGCCTGCACAAGGCCAACATAACCAATACCAAATACCGTGACTTTCATACCGTGTCCAAATAACATTATTGCTTAATATGTTGGCGATTCTATCACGAGACCAAGCAACAGCGACAATACGAACACCAGACTCTACGGGTAATAATAGATTTTTACAGTAGTTTTGATTAGGATGTGGGCTTACTTATTTTTCTGCTCATTATTAGGTGTTTTACATGTCCCGCCAGCCACAAGGTCGTCAGTTTCCCGCTAGTCGTTTACGCCGCAACCGCTTTACCGACTTTTCTCGCCGTCTCGTGCGTGAAACGATACTCACTTGTGATGACTTGATTTACCCTATGTTTATTGTCGAAGGAGATAAACAACGAATAGAAGTGAATGCCATGCCCGGTGTTTATCGGTTTTCGATAGATACTTTGTTAAAAGAAGCTGAAACGCTGGTTGAACTAGGAATTCCGGCCATTGCCTTGTTCCCCAATGTCGAAGCCTCCGTTCGCAGCCTAGACGGTAAAGAAGCATTTAATCCTGATAGCTTGGTGTGTCGAGCGGTTCGAGAATTGAAGAAGCGCTTTCCTGAACTAGGTATCATCACCGATGCAGCACTCGACCCATACACCACCCACGGCCAAGACGGCATTATTGATGAACATGGGTATGTGCTTAACGACATCACTGTTAGCGCCTTAGAAAAACAAGCGCTCGCTTGCGCAGAAGCCGGTGCCGATGTGATTGCGCCATCTGACATGATGGACGGTCGTGTCGCCGCCATACGGTCAGCACTGGACGGGCAACACTTTATTAACACGCAAATATTAGCCTACGCGGCTAAATATGCCTCGGCTTATTATGGGCCATTTCGCGATGCGGTTGGCTCAACCAACGCTTTAGGTAAGGGGAATAAAATGACTTACCAAATGGACCCCGCCAATAGTAACGAAGCATTACACGAAGTCGCACTCGATATTAGTGAAGGCGCCGATATGGTCATGGTAAAACCTGCCATGGCCTACTTAGATATTATCCATCGCGTAAAAAATGAATTTCAAATGCCCACCTTCGCCTACCAAGTGAGCGGCGAATACACCATGCACAAACTCGCCATCGAACATGGGCATTTACAGGAATCGGTCATCGAAGAGTCATTATTAGCCATTAAACGTGCAGGTGCTGATGCGATATTGACGTATTTTGCTAAAGATGTGGCGAGGCGGTTGCAATAGGGTCAGACTCGATTGAGCTTGGCACAAATTACTCCGCTCGTTTCTTCAACGAGCGATTACCACCTCTAGGCAATGGAACTAGCTGTCGATTAACTTGATGGGCTATTTTTTGTTTAAGGTACTCACTCCCCAGCACCCAGCCGTTATTTGTTATCTCACGAATAAGAGATAAATCTAGCTCTTCAATGTGACCAGAAAACAATTCACGGTAGACTTTTTTCCGCGTAGCACTACCACTTAACGACACATAAGCTTCATGTTCGACAATCAATTCATCTATTTTATCTACTGCGTTATGCCGATAACTTGACCAAGGATATTCCGATGGATGATCGACCATATTCGCTCTAACAGGGTTTAGCTCAATATACCGATAACACAGTAATGGATATCGCTCACTATCAATTAACGATGCTTTATATCGCCCTTCCCACAACGTGCCAGTACGACGATACCTGTAGTTAAAATACTGCACATAATATCGCCCCAACATCTGAACCATTTTAGAAATACTATTGTCTCTATTTGGTGTAACCAGTAGATGAATATGATTCGTCATCAACACATAAGCGTGAATAGAACAAGCGTGTTTTTGTGAGGCTTCAGTTAGTTTTTCTAAATAAAAACGATAATCACTATCAGAATAAAAAATAGGGTCACGATTGTTTCCCCGAATAATCACATGCTGTGGATGGCCCACTAACACAAACCTTGGCTGCCTTGGCATTTCTACACTCCCTGTAAAAATTAATAAAGGCAATTATAAACGACACATCAACCGCTTTCAATCGAGTCTGACCCCATTGCTTTACACAACAGTTGATTGCTGCTTATGAATCAGGCTCGCGGAAGATCCCCGCATCATTACTGCCCGTACTCTCCAAGATGTTTGCTGTACCACTAGAACAGCTCATAGGCTTGGTACAGCTACCTAGTAAACGAGGTCCTGCATCGGTACTACAACGGCAGATGGAACAAATTAATGCTTTGCCTAAAGGCAAACAAAAATTCATTAGTGAGATGTTGGAGGCGCTGATTAAACAGCAACAGGCATCTTAATGGTGGAATAAGACTCTGACCAAGGGTGCTTCAACACCCCAAGCCAGCTAATCACAACAACCTAACCAAGAGGTTATTATGACTACCGACAATAGTAATGTAGATTCACCCCTGCAACAAACTAAAACACTCACTGAGCAGCTTTCTAGCGTTGAGGATAAGCTGCATAACTTGCTGGCGTGTTATCAGTTTTATGATCATGCTATTCGAGCGATGACGAATCCTGAACAGCTCGACGATTCTCAGGAATGGTATTTTGGGTTGTTTCTGAATCAGCAATGGTTGCGGCGGCAGGGGGAGAAGATTATGGCTGAATTGATCGAAATTAAGCATTCACTCAAAGCCTAAAACGACAAAGCACAACCTATGAAGGCTGGGCTTGAATCACAAATCAATTAACCTGACCCTTTGATCGTTATGGGGAGGCGATTATTGCGATCACTGAACCTGAGCGATTGGATGACAGTAAGGAATGACATTTAGGGGTATTTTTATATCAACAATGGTTACGGCAGTTG
>JBLHVA010000160.1:0-4724 GCA_047630005.1 Candidatus Endobugula sp.
TTGTTAATGTATCCCAAGCAATTTTATTTTTTTGCTCTGTCGATTCCCCAGCAAACGTTTTTTTCAATGCCGAAATTTGACGAGACAAACGAAAATAGTCTTTCGTTGTTACATCATTAAGTAATGTACGATAGTGAGCGAGTGTATCGGATGTATTGGTATTATTGGGCGTAGGCAAAAAAAACTCACTAACAGTAAAAGTTAAGAACTACAAAAAATATAAAAGACAGAATAAATCATGGAGAAGCAGGCAGCTCAACCACCATCATTTTACCATCAGTGCCGTGCACCGAGTCCTGCCCTTTTATGGTGATTAGCCGAACAGGCTCTGGAATAGTAAGGGTTAAGCTACGAGTAAACGGTTGCTCGTTAACATGGGGATGATGTAATACTCGCTCACCAATTTCCTTGCCATCTTCATCAAAAATCAACCATGCATTCGCATAATGATCCCATCCGGTATCTTCGTGAGACAAGGTGACCGTAACGCGATATTGGCGCTCGCCTAAAGGATCGACTTTCACAGCCAATACATTCGCATCACCCGCCAACACACTCTTCGAACTTAACAAAAATACCACGCTTATTACGCTAAAAAAAATAGCTTTAACGTTAATTTTCACCTAAAAAACCTCCAGACTGATGTGCCCATAAGCGCGCATAGATCCCACCAGAGTGTATCAATTCTTGGTGGCTACCCTGCTCAACTATATGACCGTCATTCATTACAATTAAGCGATCCATTGCCGCAATCGTCGAAAGGCGATGGGCAATGGCAATCACTGTTTTGCCCTCCATCAGCTGATATAAGCTTTCTTGGATAGCCGCTTCGACCTCTGAATCAAGAGCCGAGGTTGCTTCATCCAATACCAAAATGGGAGCATCTTTCAGTAGGACACGCGCAATCGCAATACGTTGCCTTTGTCCGCCAGATAATTTTACTCCCCGCTCTCCTACTTGCGCATCATAGCCTGTTGCCTGATGGCTATCGACCAAACCTTGTATGAACGTATGGGCTTGTGCCTTAGTCGCAGCGGCAATTAGCTCTTCTTCCGAGGCATCTGCTTTACCATATAAAATATTCTCTCGAATCGTACGGTGTAACAACGATGTATCTTGGGTCACCACGCCTATTGCTGAACGTAAACTACCTTGCTGTACCGTATTCACATTTTGCCCATCGATGCTAATAGTACCGCTTTCGACTTCATGAAAACGTAATAACAAATTCACCAAAGTAGACTTTCCTGCACCAGAGCGCCCCACTACCCCTACTTTTTCGCCAGAGCGAATCGCCAGAGATAACTCATCAATCACACCACTGCCTTTACCGTAATGAAAGCCTATACGGTCAAAGACAATCTCACCTTTACTGACCTGTAGCGATGGCGAAGTATCGTCATCTACAATGCTTGTTTTTACCGACAAGGTGTTTATGCCGTCTTGTACCGTACCTACATTTTCAAACAAGGCCGAGACTTCCCACATAATCCATTGGGACATGCCGTTTAAACGCAAAATCAAACTCATCGCTATTGTGATGGCACCTGCGGTTGCCGAGCCCTCGATCCATAAATGAATAGATAAAGCTGACACGCTAAAAAACAATAAGGCATTTAAACTCCACACGACAAATTGCAACACGGTTACCAATCGCATTTGCGGGTGAACCGAATCTAAAAACTGCTGCATGCTGTCTTTGGCATAAGCGAGCTCTTTGGCATCGTGAGAAAACAACTTAACCGTGCTGATATTGGTATAACTGTCTACAATACGACCCATCATCGTCGACCGCGCATCAGCCTGTACCGTTGATACCCGTTTAAGGCGAGGAATAAAAAAGACCAAAACGGATATGTAGAGAACCATCCACACCAGTAACGGCACGACTAAACGAAAATCTGAATCGCCAATCAAAAATAGCATGCCAATAAAGTAGACCACCACAAAGAGTAAAACGTCTAACACCTTCATCACTGATTCACGCACAGCTAAAGAAGTCTGCAAGACCTTGGTCGCCAAACGGCCAGCAAATTCATTTTGATAAAACGAAATACTTTGAGACAATAAATAACGATGGGCTTGCCAGCGAATAATCATTGGGTAATTACCCAATAACGTTTGATGAATCACTAAGGAATGCAGTAATACGGTCACTGGCAACACAATCAACACCAAGCCAGACATCCACCAAAGAGTCGTTGCCTCTTCTACCAAAAAAGTCTGCGGGTCTTTAGTCGACAACCAATCGACCAAACTGCCTAAGAAACCAAACAGGGTTACCTCAATAAGCGCTAGCGCACCCGTCAACATTGCCATCATTAACAAATACGGTGCAACATCGCGGGTATAGTGCCAACAAAACGCCAATAAACCTTTAGGCGGCTGCGTGGGCTCTTGCTCAGGAAAAGGAGGAATAAGGCGTTCAAAAAAAGAAAACATAAAGAACCAGAATGACGGATAAAATACAGAAAAATACAAGTACGGACAAAGATAGTTAGTTTACCATCTTACGCAAGTAAGTGATGAGTGGTTTTATAAATCATTGTGGAGCATCCCAGTAAATTTATTTGATTCAAATCAAAGTCGCCAACGAATGTTCATCACCTGATGGCGCTAGGCACTACACCCAAATACTTATTGAATGCCATCGACATATGCGCATGAGAAGAGAATCCACTAGAAAACGCAATAGCACTCAAACTGTCTAAAGAGTGACACAAGCGGTTACGCGAAAAATCTAATCGTTTTTGTATCAAATAATCAAAAGGCGACACACCAACACTCACCTTAAACAAGCGAGAAAAGTGCCCCGCCGACATATTTAATACGCTCGCCATGTCCAACACCGATATCGATTGGTCTATGTTCGCTACAATAAACTCATCAAGTCTTTTTAGTTGCCGGTCACCTAGTACATAGTTAAGCGATTTTTTGTTCGCCGTTAGCGCTTGCACAATATCACTCGCCAATTGCTCCACCAATGAATCATCTACTACACTATTCGCGATAAGCTGCTTTCTTAATGCTCGTGCCATCTGTATAGCGCTCGCAGATAACAGCTGGTTAATCGGCTTTTTGCAGTTAATCTCAGATAGCCATTTGGGTGCAAGCGCTAATGTGAGGTATTCGCCCCCCTCCGCAGATTCAGAGAACACATCACAGCCCGACGGAATAAAAGCGAATGAATTAGCCTGCCGATAAAAATCTTCGTGCCGGTCACTCGCAAAACCATGCACGCCCAATTGCGTCTCAAAGGCAAAACCAATGACATGTGACTGAGGGGTATAAGCAGCCGAATAAGCGGCACTAGGCAACAATTCAACAACCGAACCATCAACGCCGCAAGTACGTGCCGACTCAGGTAAAGTCATTAGGGTTTTAGCGCGGACGTTAGTGTTATTCATACTGTATTTTATATGCCAAACACATTCGTTAATCAATCATTATCGATAAAAAATGTCAGGATATTGATAGCGCAACACATCCGCCACTGCATACACTACATGCCATAGAGCAATTAACGGAGACAATGATGGCTGGACAATACCCCGAAAGAATCAAAACATTACCGCTATTCGATGGTCGATTCGATGCGTACAAATTAGAAGTAAAGCAGAGTGATGTCTTATTCGCCTCTTACCCCGCAGGGACAGAAATTCCGCTTCACAAACATGACACCGACAACTATGGTGTAATTACGCGTGGAGAATTATTGCTTACCATAAATAATAAGGTAAGCCGTGTAAAGGTAGGCGAGTGGTATCACGTACCAGCAAACGTAGCGCATTCCGCTCAATTTATCGTAGAAACCGATGAGATCGAGCTTTGGTTTCATGAATAACGAATGTAAAAAAACAGCAAGGAACAACACCATGAAAACAATTGGCCTACTAGGTGGCATGAGCTGGGAAAGCACGTCCGGTTATTACCAAAAAATCAACCAAGGTATTCGTCAAACATTAGGTGGATTACATTCAGCCAAAATTGCAATGTTTAGCATCGACTTTGACCCTATTGAAAAGCTTCAGCACCAAGGCGACTGGGAAGGTACAGCCGCCATACTCACCGACGCTGCGCAAAAAATAGAAAGGGCTGGCGCAGATGTACTACTCATTTGCACCAACACCATGCACAAAGTAGCACCTCAAATAGAAAGTGCTATTAACATCCCCATTCTTCATATCGCTGACGCCACCGCAGAAGTACTAGTGAAGAAAGGCATTAAAAGCGTCGGTTTACTCGGTACCGCTTTCACTATGGAGCAAGACTTTTACAAAGGTCGCTTAAGCGACAAATATGGCCTCAAGGTTCACACCCCCAGCGAAGACGACAGAGCCATCGTGCACAATGTGATTTATCAGGAGCTTTGCTTAGGAGAGACAAAAGAAAAATCTAAAGCAGAATACTTGCGGATTATTAATGCACTAGCAGAACAAGGAGCAGAAGCCGTTATTTTAGGTTGCACCGAAATCGGAATGCTAATCAACCAGAATGACACACCGGTGAAGCTACTAGACACCACTGTAATTCATGCAGAAAAAGCAGTGGCTTATGCGACGAATTAATTGGGGTCAGATAAAGGTTTAGGTCTACCCAACTTACCTTTAGTGACCCTACGATGATATAAACCCTCTATTTCATCTTTAAAATAATCGTTTCCCAATGCAAGTCCGCTATTAACCGACTTACGAATATCCTCAATCAACTCTTCGTCAACATAT
>JBLHVA010000161.1:0-4683 GCA_047630005.1 Candidatus Endobugula sp.
TAATTTTACTCATAAGCGACAAAGTATACTTTTCTACATCACTTTCATATTTCCAAAAAAAATCTTCAAAATTTTTGCTGAACTTTTCATTCACCATTTTAAATGAGTACAAATCTGTACGCATTAGATTATCATATATTTTATATTTCACTAGGAGAATCTAAAAAACATTCAACTTTTGCTCTACCCGCGAAAAAAAATGATGCTTTCTCTTCTTATTATCGAGGCTAATCATACATAAAAACCATTATTATTAGATATTTACTTATCACAATACTCTTGCGCTTCTTTCACATCCAACATACCTTCATAAATCGCACGACCGGTAATCGCGCCAAAAATACCGTGATGAGACTGTGCTTTTAATTCACGAATGTCATTCATATTAGTGATGCCACCGGATGCGATAACAGGAATGCTAGAGGCTTGCGCCATCGCAACAGTAGCCTCTACATTAACGCCCTGCATCATGCCATCACGAGCGATGTCAGTATAGACGATAGATTCAACCCCGTCGGCTTCGAAGCGTTTAGCTAAATCGGTAGCTTTTATTTCTGACACTTCTGCCCAGCCATCGGTAGCCACTAAGCCATTTTTTGCATCTAAACCCACAACAATATGACCGGGAAATTGTTTACACATCTCGGTGACAAACTCAGGTTCTTTCACCGCTTTGGTACCGATAATGACGTAGCTTACGCCTGCTTGTAAATATTTTTCGATGATTTCACCGCTGCGAATACCTCCACCAATTTGAATCGGCAGTTTAGGAAATGCTTGTGCGATTTCAGTTACTACGTCGCCATTCACTGGCTCGCCCGCAAACGCGCCATTCAAATCGACCAAATGCAAACGACGACAACCTTGATCGACCCATTGCTTGGCAAAATTAACTGGGCTATCACCAAATACCGTAGAGTCTTCCATTAGGCCTTGACGCAGGCGTACACATTGGCCATCTTTTAAATCAATTGCGGGAATAATTAACATGTTCTTTCCAAATTTGAATGTTGTATTAGTTGGTAACAAGCAATGCGCCGCGATTTACACACGGCCATTCCACTCGACAAAGTTTTTCAATAATTGTAAGCCCACCACATCACTTTTTTCTGGATGAAACTGTGTGGTGAATAAATTATCTTGCGCCAGTGCTGCAGCAAAGGGTTGTTGATAATCACAACGGCCTGCGATCTGCTCTGGGTTTTCTGCATTCACAAAATAGCTGTGCACAAAATAAAAACGACTATTATTTTTAATCCCCTGCCATAAAGGATGATCTATCGTTTGCTCTACTTTATTCCAGCCCATGTGAGGTACTTTTAATTTTCGGCCATGGGTGTCGGTCATATTTTCGGTAAAAAATTTCACTTCGCCGGGCAGCACATTAACACAATCCACTCCACCGTTTTCTTCACTAGAGCGCATTAAGGCTTGCATGCCTACACAAATAGCTAAGACGGGCTTACCGTCAGCAATTAACTTTGGCACAAGCGTATCAAAACCAAGGCGACGAATTTCTGCCATACAATCACGAATACCGCCTACGCCGGGGAACAAGACTTTATCGGCATTGGCAATCACTTCTGCATCAGCGGTAATAGTGACATGGCTATCGGGCGCTACACGAGAAAATGCACTGGCAACGGAATGTAAATTCCCCATACCATAATCAATAATAGCGATGGATGTTGTCATAATTTACCTGTTAAGAAAAAGGTGTAGAGTTGCAACTCTTCCCATTAAACCGCTATCGACATGTCGGATAACGCTGGATTCCGGATAAGTAAAAAGCGCTTTCCGGAATGACGTGGTTGGTTTTTAGTGTTCATACCCATGCTGATTTTTTAATGGGCAAAGATGAAAAAACACTTTGGACTACAGCGTACCTTTAGTAGATGGCATAACACCTGCCATACGCGGGTCGTGCTCCAAGGCCATTCGCAATGCGCGACCAAAGGCTTTAAAAACTGTTTCGATTTGATGATGAGCGTTATGACCTTTAATGCAGTCAATATGTAAGGTCACTTGTGCGTGATTCACAAAACCTTGGAAAAACTCCCAAAACAGCTCAGTATCAAAGTCGCCTACGCGTTTTTGCGTAAAGGGAATATTCATTAGTAGCGCAGGTCGACCAGAAAAATCGATAACCACACGGGACAATGCTTCATCTAACGGCACATAAGAGTGACCATAGCGGCGAATACCTTTTTTGTCGCCTATCGCTTTTGCTACTGCCTGACCGATGGTAATGCCAATATCTTCGACACTATGATGGTCATCAATATGCGTATCACCTTCGCAGGTAATATCAAGATCAATCAGGCCATGGCGAGCAATTTGATCCATCATATGCTCTAGAAACGGAACACCTGTAGCAAAGTTCGCTTTACCGGTACCATCAAGATTGAGGTCGACATTAATTTTAGTTTCTAAAGTGTCCCTACGGACACTAGCGGTGCGAGCGTTCATGAGCTTCTCCAGCTGTTAAATACCAGCATGCAATAAAGGGTCGCATCATAAATAGAATACGATTAGGATGGGGATTATACGTGTTCATTGCCATCGGGTGAAGTAATCAACGAACTGATCTACAATATGATTGTCAATCATAACAACCTGTCATCAACCACATTCGATGACGCTCCTATTATAAAGAATTAACTCGCTGTACTCTAACCGTTTCCTCCATTAAAGAGCCTTTCATCAGAGACCACTATGAAGCTTATAAAAATTGTCTTTAGCGCTATTGTTTTACTCGTCCTACTGACTGTAGCCGCAGTCGTTTTGCTACCACAACTTATCGACCCTAATGATTACAAGAACCAAATCACCGATACTATTATGCAAAAAACCGGCTTAGAAACGACTATTATTGGCGATTTATCGTTATCCGTATTTCCTTGGCTAGGCATCAGCACCGGGCATATCGTGCTAAAGCAACCGACTATCATCCAACAAACAGTGCCCCAAGCAGGCGATTTTGTAGATGTGCAAGCAATTGACATTAAGGTGAAGCTAGCGCCCTTATTTAGCCGAAAGCTAGAAGTGGATACCATTTTACTAAAACAGCCCCGTATTGAGTTTGTTGTGAATTCGGCAGGTAAAAATAGTCTTGCTGGCATCAGCCAAGCTAGTACGCCCGCATCAACCTCACAAAATCAAGCGCCCACTCAAGACACAAGTATCGCACCTGCCGAGCCAGCAACCATTGCTGCCTTAACCATCGCAGGCGTAAACATCAGCAACGGCTTGTTTATTTTTGATGACCAACAAACCAAAAGCCGCTATGACCTCACTCAACTTAATATTAATAGCGGCAATATACTTGAAACAACAGCGCCTTTTTCTATCTCTGGCACTTTAGCGGGCAATGCTATTAAAGCCGTCACCTTTACCCTTGATAGTGAGCTGAGCCTTAACAAAGACACCATGGCCGTCGCGATCAATGGCCTACGCTCATCTATAGCGCAAGGCACCAATAACATTAATGCACAGATAGATAGTATTGATTATCAACATGCCAATGCAACAGCCACGATTAATGCGGTTAACGTGGATGCAAACGCAGAAGGTTATCCGCTATTGCTGTCTATTCCGTCGATTACTGTTGATATCAATAAAACACACATTAGCATTCCTGCGCTAAACGCAAACAGCAATGGCGTAAAATTATCCGGCAGCATAGAAGTTAAGGACTGGGCCAAAGTCCCTATAGTCATTGGCGATATTCAATCTAACACCGTTAACCTACAGAACGTATTAGAAAAACTAGGCATTGATTACGTGCCTAGCAATAGCGCTGCATTAAGTAACGTGTCTTTTAGCTCCCACTTTACTGCCACCACTAACGGCGCATCATTACAAAAAGCAAATATTACGATTGATGACACCGTATTAACAGGCGATGTTGCCATCGTTAATTTTACCAAGCCTAAATACCGCTTTGACCTTGCGCTTAATGAAATTATTATTGATGATTATTTACCACTAACTGATACAACGAATAGCACCGCCTCATCAAATGAAAAGCCACTAACAGCGACTGAAGCATTAGCCGCCCCCATTATTTTGTTAAAAGATATTTATGCTAATGGCGTATTTAGAGCCGAAAAAATCACGGCCAATAAAATAAAGCTAACCAATAGTGTTATTAAGGTCACTTCAACCGACAGCACTGTCACTATTACTCCCACCGTTGATTTATACAAAGGTAAATTAGCTGGCAGTACCATTTTGAAACGAGGAAAAAACCCTACCTTACTCATAACAAACACATTAACGGGCGTTGACCTAGAACCATTGTTCACCGACGCAGAAATCAGCGAGCAACTCTCTGGCATAGCCAACATCAGTACCAATATTACCGTAAGTGAAAAGAGCAGCAAACCATCGACCAAAGGCATAGTAGTGCTATCCGTAAAAAATGGCGCAGTAGAAGGTGTTGACATCAAAAAAGTATTGGATGATGCACAAGCAACCATTGATAAGATACGCGGCAAAAGCGTTAATCAAAATACCGATTCAAGCGAAGACGAAACCCGCTTTGCGGAAATGTCAGCCACGCTGTTAATTGACAACGACATTATCACCAACAATGACCTTTTAATGAAAGCGCCAGCATTTAGAGTCAATGGTCAGGGGACAGTAAATACCGCGGCACAAACATTGGATTATTTAACGTCT
>JBLHVA010000162.1:0-4670 GCA_047630005.1 Candidatus Endobugula sp.
CGGCATCATCAATCAGTGTGGCTATCTCTTCTTCCGTTAGTGCTTGAGGAAGGAATTCAGTGACAACGGTGATTTCAAAATGTTCTTGATCGGCAAGCTCTTGGCGATCTGCATCTTCATATTGTTTGGCTGAATCGCGACGTTGCTTGACCATTTTGTCAAGTACGGCAAGAATGCGGGCTTCATCAAGATCAATGCGCTCGTCAACTTCAATACGTTTAAATTCAGACTGGATAAGGCGAATAATGCCAAGGCGAGGTTTATCTTTCGCCCGCATAGCGGCTTTCATTTCGTCGTGTATACGAGTTTGTAATTCGCTTTTTGCCATTATAGATATGCTCTAGTTGGGTTGATCGGATTATCAGCCCAAGAGGTATAGCTAACTAACTAAACTAAAAGTTAAACTTGTTATGCTAAACCGGAGCGGTCTAGTATAAGCGCTGAAACTTTTTCGATTCGCGTTGTACTTTTTTCGCGTGACGTTTAACGGCAGCAGCAGCTTGACGCTTACGTACAGTCGTTGGTTTTTCGTAATGTTCACGGCGACGAACTTCAGCCAAAACACCCGCTTTTTCACAAGAACGCTTAAAGCGACGTAGAGCAATATCGAATGGCTCGTTTTCTTTCAATTTTACTGCAGGCATAGTTAACCCTATATATTAATGTAATGTTAAGAAAATTAGTGTCAGTTCTTGGCCAGCAGATTAAACTATCTACTCGCAACTGCAAGGGGCGCAGATTTTACACAGACATGGCCGCGATCACAAGTGTTTGGTGTGGTATTTTTCATCTCTCTGGTATGATGCGTCGTTAAATGTATTGGGATTGTTGTTAAATGTAGTGTAGCTGTCGTTAAATCTAAGTGTGGCTATGGCCATGCCTAAATCACACGGCAGTCTACGACCGCTATAAAAATTGTTGATGAGATGTGAATTGTGCGTATTTTAGGAATTGAAACCTCGTGTGATGAGACCGGTGTGGCGCTATATGATAGTAAGCTCGGTTTGTTAGGGCATTGTTTATATAGCCAAATAGCGGTGCATAATGAGTACGGCGGAGTAGTGCCGGAGTTGGCGTCTCGCGATCATGTGCGAAAGCTATTGCCTTTGGTCGATGAGCTGTTGAATGATTGTGACCTGCAAAAAGCAGATATCGACGGTATCGCTTACACCAAAGGCCCAGGCCTTGTTGGTGCGCTAATGGTAGGCGCATGTACTGGACGTGCGCTAGCAATGGCACTGGATGTGCCCGCGCTGGGTGTGCATCATATGGAGGGCCACTTGTTGGCGCCGATGTTAGAAGACTTGCCTCCGAGCTTTCCTTTTATTGCTTTGTTAGTTTCTGGAGGGCATACCCAGCTAGTGCGAGTCGATGGTATTGGGAAATATCGTTTATTGGGAGAGTCATTAGATGATGCAGCAGGTGAGGCCTTCGATAAAGCGGCGAAAATGTTAGATTTGGATTATCCCGGCGGGCCGATGATTGCTAAATTAGCAGAATCCGGCGAAGTGGGCCGTTTTACTTTTCCTCGTCCGATGACTGATCGCCCGGGTTTGGATTTTAGCTTTAGTGGTTTAAAAACATTCACCTTAAATACCGTGACAAAGCATGCCCAAGAAAATGGCTTGCCTGATGATCAAACCTGCGCCGATATTGCCTGCGCGTTTCAAGAAGCGGTGGTGGATACATTGGTGATTAAGTGTCGTCGTGCATTGGAACAGGAGCATTTAATGACGTTGGTGATTGCAGGTGGCGTATCTGCGAATACGCGTCTGCGTGAACGTTTAGAAACGGCACTGAAAAAAATCAACTCACACGTGTTTTACGCGCGCCATGAATTTTGTACCGACAACGGTGCCATGATTGCTTATGCGGGTTGCCAGCGCTTAATGGCGCAACAGCAAGAAGGCTTGGTAATAAAAGTGACGCCTCGTTGGCCATTAGACCAGTTGACACCTATTTAAATTATTAACGATAATAGATACGAAAAATGAGTCAGTAGGAATCGATGTATGGATAAAGTGATTATTCGTGATTTAGCCTTGGAAACTATCGTGGGGTTATATCCGTGGGAGCGTGCGGTAAAACAAACCTTATTGATTGATGTGGATATGGCAACAGACATTCGACAGGCTGCTGCAGATGATGACCTGCAGTACACGGTTGATTATTCCGCAGTATGTGCAGCCATTGTAGTTTTGGCGGATAAGGGGCAATACCAGTTAATTGAAACGTTGGCAGAAAATATCGCAACGATGGTGTTGAAGACTTTTACAGTCACTTGGCTGCGAGTTGCTGTGCATAAAACCGATGTGATGACCCATGTTGGTCGTGTAGGAATTGAAATTGAGCGTGGAGAAAAATAGCTGATGAAGCATCTTTCGGCACAAAATCTCGTTTTGGGTTTGGGGAGTAACGAGCATCAGGAAGCGTGTTTTCGGCAGACATTAGATGCGCTAAAAGTCACATTTGGCGATTTACTCATCTCCTCTGTTTATCAAAGCTTACCGGTAGACTGCTCGCCGTTAGTAATAGAAAAATTATCGAAAGCTACTTTTTTTAGCTCGGATAGCGGGGATAGTCCTGCGCATTATTATAATGCCGTCGTCGTCGTGCAGAGTGAGTTGTCAATTGAAGAAATAAAAAATGTCACCCGCGATATCGAGCAGCAGTGTGGCCGTGACCGTACAAAAAATGCGCCTGTTGAGATGACCCGCGAAGTTAGTAAGGGTGATGTTGTAGGTGAAATAGTGACAATAGATATTGACTGCTTGTTGTATGGCGAAAGAATAAAGCAATCGCAAGGCCTTTCTTTGCCTCATGAAAATGTATTAACTATGGCGTATGTTTTGCGACCCTTGGCAGAACTGTTTCCGGATACAGTATGCCCTCAAGCCAATAAGACGTTTGCAGAATTATGGAATGAAATGTCTATGCAAAATAATGTATTGCTAGAGCCGATTGATTTTGTGTGGCAGGATCAGTTGGTGTCAATTGCTCCACCTTGTTTAGTGCTATAAGTGAATGGGTGGGTTGGAATGAAAAATAATAAGGTGTTTGTATGAAGCCGACAACCATAGTGATTATCGGCGCGGGCCCTGCGGGCTTGTCGGCTGCTTTATGGTTAAAAAATTTAGGGTTAACCCCTATTGTTATCGAAAGAGAAGCTAAGACAGGTGGCATGCAAAACTTTAATTTTTTGCATAACGATTGGGTGTTGGGCCAGTTGGCTCCAACTGGTCTACACATGGCCGATAGTTTTGACCGGCATGTTAAAGCAAGAGCCATTGATATTCGTTTGGAATGTGAAGTAGATTCTATTGTGCCTTCCGATAGTGGAGGTTTTTCTCTGTCTCTAAAAAAATTCATAGGCATAGACGACGTCGCGTTAGACAGTCAAAAAAAACCTCGGAGAGACGTTCAAAATAATGCGATAAATTGTGATGGGATTATTCTCGCTAACGGCACCCGTTATTTGGGTAAAGAAATTATGTCTCATGTGCAAGGTGTTGATCAGCTGGTGCATGACGATATAATTGAGGGGCCTTACGCGTTTGCAGATATCGAGCGTCACAAAAATAAACACATATTAATTGTTGGCGCAGGCGATAATGCCTTTGAAAATGCAGCTATGTTATTGCAACAAGGTTGTCAGGTGACCGTTGTGGCACGTTCAGCGCCCAAAGCGCGAAGTCAGTTTGTGGATGAGGTGATTAAGCATCCGCGAGCGACTATTATGAATGCTACATCTGTTAAGTCTATCAAAAAAAACCACACAAAAAAAATTGAAATTACTTTTTTTGTAAGTGATTTCTCACAAAAACAATCGCCAGTATCCCATGAAATTGTAGTTGACCAAATACATATTCTGGCGGGTTATTGTTCGAATGCAGATGCTGTGAACTCGTTGATGTTGTCCGGTGTAGGGGAGGCTCTGCGTTGTGATGATAAGCAATTTTTACTCGTTGATCGCTTTGGCCGAACAAATATTTCTCATGTTTATGCTGCTGGAGATGTTTGTAATACAGATTTCCCTTGTGTGGTCAGCGCTGTGGCGTCAGGTGCTTTGGCAGCAAAAACGGTTAGCCAGGATTTGCTCGGATAATTAGCGTTTATTTTTCATTGGCTTCAAGCCACAAATCAATCAATTCTTTACGTTTCTGCTTTATCGCATCACCTAATGCCGCCTTTTGAAAGCCTTGTTGAATTAATGCTTGATGGTCGACGCTTTTATACGCTTCTTTGGCGGCGAGTAAGTCTTCGGTAGTTATTCGCTTCTCTGTTTCTGCTATATCTATATTCAAAATGCTATCCCACGCATCTAGTAATTGCTGAAAGCGTTCTGGCTTTCGAAGCACGTCGCATTGTTGAAAGAGAGTGATTAACTTTTCACTATTCCAGCTATTTGGGTTGAGGTAAGTTGCATCGAATTTTTTTACTAAAACCGCTAGCTCACTATATTCATTTGGTACCGCAAGATGTCGGCATATTGCGCTGATGTCATCGTTCGAAAAAGAGTAACAGAATGCCGAAAAACGAATGAGTGGATCATGGGTTTTTTGTGCTGAATGGATTAATGGCGCAATATTGTAATGGGTTAGTGTCTTTAATATATCGTCAGTTGTAGGCAGGATATCACTCAGTGCGCCACACTCTTTTAGCGTCGTGAA
>JBLHVA010000163.1:0-4574 GCA_047630005.1 Candidatus Endobugula sp.
GTTGCAGCGTTAACTCCCAAGGCTGAAATCGAAGGCGATATGGGCGATCATCACGTTGGTTTGCAGGCACGCTTAATGTCTCAGGCACTACGTAAAATCACAGGTAATATTAAAAATGCTAATTGCTTGTGCATTTTCATTAACCAAATTCGTATGAAAATTGGTGTGATGTTCGGTAATCCAGAAACCACTACTGGCGGCAATGCACTTAAATTCTATTCATCAGTGCGTTTAGATATTCGTCGTATTGGTGCAGTCAAAGACGGTGACGACATCGTGGGGTCAGAGACTCGCGTTAAAGTGGTTAAAAATAAAGTAGCTCCTCCCTTTAAACAAGCAGAGTTCCAGATAATGTATGGGCTAGGAATTAATCGTCTGGGTGAAGTGATTGATTACGGAGTCAAGCTTGAGTTGATTGACAAGGCAGGCGCTTGGTATAGCTACAAAGGTGAAAAAATTGGTCAAGGTAAGAACAACGTGATTAAATTTTTGCAAGAACGTCCTGAGATTGCTGAAGAAGTTGAATTAGCTATTCGTCGAGAATTTTTGCCTGATACGGTAGAAGCTGCTGCGGATAATGTAGTTGAAATAACTGCTGAGCAGCCACAGGCATAACTTGCTAGAAAATATAGGTAACTGTATAGGAAACTATGATGACAAGTGCAGCGTATACGTCAACATTTATGTCTTTTGATAATTCTTGTAACCACTCATCTTCCCGGTCGGATGACGTTAAGGCAATAAAGGTAAGTGCTTTGCGTTATCTCGCGCGTCGAGAATATTCTCGTGTTGAGTTGTATAGAAAACTTTCGCAGAAGTTTTCGGCAATTGATGCAATTCAAGCGGTTCTAGACGAGCTTAAAGAGCAAGGTTATCAAAGCGATACGCGTTTTACCGAGTCTTTTATTCGTGCAAAAGTGAATGCAGGTAACGGCCCATTCAAAATAAAAATTGAATTGCGAGAAAAAGGCATTTGTGAAAGTACGGCTTTATCAGCCTTCGACAGGCAGTCTATAGATTGGTTGGTATTGGCCGAGAATGTTAAACATAAACGGTTTGGTAGTGAACTGATAGAAGCTTTGCCGTTAACTGAGCTAGCTAAACAAGTTCGTTATTTAAAAAACAAAGGTTTTTATCAAGAACACATCGATCAAGTGATAAAGTCTAAACCATCATTCTAGTGCGCACTTGCGCACTTGCACACTTGCACGTTGTGTAGTTGGTAGCTTCGTATTTGATATATCCACCTATTTTTTGTTGCACGATAAAGTGTATGCATTGGCCGTTGAATAATCGCGGCTTTTTCTTTCTATTTACTCATCTTATATTTCTATAATCACCTGATTGCATGATGGTAATTTCACTACTTTCATTCAAGAATGTCATACTGTTGTTACGCAGATTTCCATTGTTAATTATGTTATCGTAATGAAGGTGGTGGTGGCTTTGGGTCATCATTTTTATGTGTAATAAACCACTACTGTTCAGTTAACTTAATATCGTCATACTGGGCTTGATCAGGTACCCGGTATTCAGTCAGGGTCTGAAGCTACTGGGTTTTGGATAAACAAAGAACACTTTTCGGAGTGATTCGATCTTGTTTTGACTCCACGTCTTTTGCTCATCATGTGACTGTTTGGCCGTTGCCGGTATAGTTTATCGCCAATTCTCATGAAGTTAACGGGACAGCAGTGCTAATAAGCATAATACATATTGATAAAATATTTCTGTAGAGGTGGTTGTGGATAAAAATCAAAAACATAAAACGTCGATGCAAAAACAAAAGAAAAATGTAGATGCTAATATCGAAGCCGCTTCTACTGAGCGAGGTGTGTCAGTACTGTTAACTGGTAATGGCAAGGGTAAATCTAGCTCCGCTTTTGGGATGGTTATGCGTGCCTTGGGTTACGGTCAAAAAGTGGCAGTTATTCAATTTATTAAAGGGCAGCAATTGTCAGGCGAAGAGATATATGTGCGAGAGCAGTGTCCACAGGTTACCTTCTATCAAATGGGCACAGGTTTTACATGGGATACGCAAGATCGGGAAGCCGATATTCTGGCTGCGGAAAGAACATGGGAGCAAGTCGTGCCTTTGTTACAAGACCCTAGTTATGATTTAGTGGTTCTCGATGAACTAACGTATATGCTGTCATTTAAATACTTAGATGAAGACAATGTCTTGAATGCTTTAAAAAATAGACCCTTAGAGCAAAGTGTTGTGGTTACTGGCCGTGGAGGTGGCACTGGTTTACAAGAGATAATGGATACTGTATCAGAAGTAAAAGATTCGAAGCATGCTTATGCTAGCGGTATTAAAGCACGTAAAGGCGTTGATTATTAGCAGCGTTTAACGTGTTAATATTCCTTTGATTCTATTAAATGAAATCGTTTTTAGTATTTGTTATTCCACGATTTTATTTTTATCGTAAATACTACTTAAATAACTATTATGACAACACATCTTATTCTTGGCGGTGCGCGTAGTGGTAAAAGCCGTTATGCAGAAGCACAGGCAAAAAAAACATCGTTAGCTAATCATCAGTCTCTGCTTTACGTAGCGACAGCAGTCGTACGAGATGGTCATGGCGACAATAGTAAAGGCAATAATAGTAAAGGTAACAACGAAATGAAATCGCGTGTTGTACTACATCAACAGCGTAGAGATTCGAGTTGGCATTTAATCGAAGAACCATTACATCTAGGTAAAATTTTAGATGATGCTACCGATAAGCAGTGTATTTTAATTGACTGTTTAACACTTTGGTTAACCAATGCATTAATGAATGATTGCTGGAGTGAGGTTAAGGCCGAGTTACTTAAATCGCTTAAAAATACATCCGCAAATGTATTCTTTGTGAGCAATGAAGTGGGTTCTGGAGTCGTGCCCATGGGCGAGTTAACTCGACAATTTGTGGATGAGGCCGGTTGTTTACATCAGGAATTAGCTGAGCTGTGTGAGCAAGTTAGTCTAGTTGTAGCGGGTTTACCGCTATCCCTTAAGAATACAATTGAATTATAGCGTCACATAGATATTGACTCAGACTAAGTGGTGATTAAGACAACAGTAAAATACTATATGAAAAAAAATATGCAAGAGTGGATATTTGAAACAGCTAAACCTATTGATTATCAGTCTGTTGAATTGGCGAAAACCTATCAACAAAAACTGACAAAGCCGTCAGGCTCTTTGGGCCGTTTAGAAGTGTTAGCAGAAAGGTTTGCTGGCTGGCAATCGAGTCAGCATCCGGTGTTGAACCAAATGCATGTGGGTGTGTTTGCGGCCGATCATGGTGTTTGTCAACAAAATATTTCTGCCTTTCCTCAAGAAGTGACCGTACAAATGATCGCTAATTTTCTGGACGGTGGTGCTGCAATTAGCGTGTTGAGCAAACAGTTAGGCGCAAGTTTAACCGTTTGCCATTTAGGTACTGTAGCCCATCTACCAAAAAAATATAAAGGACATTTACAATTAATAAATTGCAGCATTGCTAACGGCACTGCTGACTTTTCTCTGCAGGAAGCAATGACAGAAGAGCAATTGATACGAGCATTGATGTCAGGGCGAGAATTAGTTGAGCATAAAGTGTCAGCCTGTAGTAAACAATCACCATTACACTTGTTTATCGGTGGGGAAATGGGCATTGGTAATACCAGCTCGGCTTCAGCAATATACGCAGCTCAGCTAGGTCTAACTGCTACAGATGTAGTGGGGCCCGGTACGGGTATTGATCGAGATGGTTTAGCGCGAAAACAGCATGTGATTGAAGCTGCGTTAGAATTGCATAGTGAGCATTTGGCCAACCCCTATTTGACATTACGCTGTATAGGTGGCTTTGAAATCGCGGCACTGGTGGGTAGCTATATTTACTGTGCTCAAGCGGGAATACCTGTTTTAGTTGATGGTTTCATTTGTACTGCGGCAGCGTTGATCGCCGTACGGCTAAATCCCTCGGTTAATGACTGGTTATTGTTTTCACATTGCTCCGCAGAGCCAGCGCATCGCTTCGCATTAGATGTGTTGGAGGCAAATGTTTTGTTGGATTTAGGATTGTGTCTTGGTGAAGGAAGTGGCGCTGCACTTGCAGTGCCGTTACTGCAGGCAGCATTAGCATTGCATAATAATATGGCAACTTTCGAACAGGCAGGTGTTAGTGGTGGGTAGCCAGTACTCAACAACAACGATAGATTTGTTACGTCATGGTGAATGTGAAGACGGGTCTTGTTATCGCGGTAGTACGGATGTTGCTCTATCGGAAATAGGCTACCAGCAAATGTTGTTGAGTGCAGACTGTATTGTTCCCATATATGATTCGTTATGGACACGTATTATTAGTTCACCATTACAGCGTTGTGCTGTCTTCGCGGCGGACTTGGCGCAGCAAAAAAAAATCCCCATTACAGTAGACGCTGCCTTTCAAGAATTACATTTTGGTGATTGGGAGGGGCAAGCGATTGATCATATCTGGCAAACACAGCAGGTTGCGGTAGAATCTTGGTTTGCTGATCCAGTTAATTTCCCCCCGCCCAATGGTGAAAAGGCCGACGCCTTCTTTCTTCGTGTTAAGCAGGCATTA
>JBLHVA010000164.1:0-4543 GCA_047630005.1 Candidatus Endobugula sp.
TTTTCTTCGCTCACCCCTAAGGCAATAGGAATAGCACTAAGCAGTTCATCAAAACGATATTGTGCGCTTTTTTCGTCGATGGTTTTTGGCGCTTTATATTCTTGTACGTGAATATTATCACCGTAGCAATCAATGGCGGCCGAGTATTCCGGCATATCGGCATCGTATAGGCGGTAACAAGACACTTCACTTTTTGCTAACCATTTACGTAAAGACTTTTGGTTTTTCTTTAAACGGTTACACACCATTTGTGCACCCGAGGTTAGGCTCTCGAATGTTTTGGCGGGCTGATCGTTATCATCAAGGCCATCGTTGTGGAGTTGTCGGCTATCGTCTCTATCTAAAGTCGATTGCTTAACGATAGATTTTTCGTTGATATCAAAGCACAAAAGCTCGGTCGGTAATGTACCGTTAAAAAACTTATAAATTTTACGAGCGCGAATACCCATGTTTTTGGCTAGGCGAATATTGGCGGTGAATACTGCGGCCTTCCAGCCCATAAATTCGCTACCTAGTGCTGCACCTAGTTGACGATATACGGGCAACAGTTCCTGCTCTTCGCCTAAACGTTCGCCATAAGGCGGATTACAAATAATCAAACCGGTAGCAATTTTGGTATGACTTGGCTGTTTTAAGTCATCGACGCCTTTGTGGCTCACGCGAATAAAATCATGCAAACCCGCTAATGCAATATTGGATTCGGCAGCGCGTAGCACTTGCCAATCGTCGTCATAACCTCGGCACTCAATGCCTTTTTCTTGCAATGCTTGTAAACCTTTTGCTTTTCGCTCGATTGCATCGTCTATCAATGGCTGCCAATCAGCGGCATCAAATAATAACCAACGACTAAAGCCCCACTGCCGGCGGGATAAGCCCGGCGCAATATCGGCGGCCATCATCATGCCTTCCACGAGTATCGTCGCAGAACCACACATAGGGTCGATTAAAGCACAGTTTTCTTGTTGTGCCACGGCTGGCCATTGCGCGCGTAATAATATCGCTGCTGCAATATTTTCTTTTAGTGGTGCCATGCCTTGCTTGGTACGATAACCACGGCGATGTAAGCTTTGCCCTGATAGATCAATACTGATATTCACACTGTCTTTATTCGAGCGATTTCTTATGGTGCCGGCTTTCACTAAACGGGCATTGAATAATAAGTCGGGCGAATCTTTTTGAACCGATGGTCGTGTGTTAGTGCGCTGACGAAAGCGATCAACAATCCCATCTTTAATGCGCACGGCACCAAACTGACTATTGCGAATAATATCGTTAGTGCCTATAAAATCGATTTTAAAACTACCGTCTTCCGCTAGATGATCTTCCCACGGAATATCCAGCACCGCATCGTATAGCTCTTGATCAGAAGTAAATTCAATATTCGCCAATGGCAATAAAATTTTATTGGCCAAACGCGACCATAAGCAGCAACGATAAGCGGTAATTGAATCACCACTAAAGTGAACGCCACCGATGGTTTCTCGCGGCGACTCCACATTCAGTGAAATTAGCTCTTCGAGAAGTAAGCCTTCCAAGCCTTTAGGGCAAGCAGCGTAATATTGATAAGTTTTCATAAATGGTTCACGTGTGAGATATAAAAGGTTACAAAGGCTGAACTATCCAGCCAATGTAGGGGCCGTATGGTATAAATATAAGCTACGAATGACAGTTGTAAAATAAGTTGCGAACATAAACTGCACCATGCGCACCGTATGTGTGTTAAATCAACGAATGATGAGCGGCAACCGCCTTCCGAAGATCAGTGATCAATGCAGGGCCACGGTAAATAAAACCCGAATACACTTGTACAAGGTTAGCACCTGCAGCCAGTTTTTCTATTGCATCACTACCCTGCTGAATACCGCCCACGCCAATAATAGGCATTTCGCTGCCTAGGTGTGTGCGCAGTTGTTTAATCACCAATGTTGACTGCAGAGCTAATGGTGCGCCACTTAAACCGCCCATCTCTTCTGCATGAGGGCTATCGCTCACGGCGCTTTTATCCAGTGTGGTATTGGTAGCGATCACACCATCGACTTTATGCTTCAAAAAGGTTTTGCTAATACCCGCAACCTCTTCTTCGTTCATATCTGGCGCAATTTTAATCAGCACAGGCACTCGACGACCGTGTTGCTCACTTAACTGTACTTGTTTAATCGCCAGTCCTTCTAGCAAACGATCTAAGCTGTCGCCGAATTGTAAGTTACGCAAGCCCGGTGTGTTCGGTGATGAGATGTTTACCGTAATGTAATCCGCGTAAGGGTAAACCTTCTCCATCGCGATTTCATAATCCGATAGCGCGTCTTCTTCCGCAGTCACTTTATTCTTGCCAATATTAATGCCTAAAATTCCGTCAAAACGTCGGTTTTTAACACGGTCAACTAAGTAATCAACGCCCTTATTATTGAAACCCATACGGTTAATAATCGCTTCATGCTCCGCTAAACGAAACATACGCGGCTTAGGGTTACCCGCTTGTGGCTCAGGCGTCACCGTGCCTATTTCAACAAAGCCGAAACCCAGCTGACCCAAAGCATTAAAATAGTCGCCATTTTTGTCTAATCCAGCCGACAAACCTATCGCATTAGAGAAGGTTAAGCCGAGTAATTCTACTGGCGAATCCTCCACCGAAGGCGTAAATAAAGACAATAACTTTAAGCGTTCCGCTGCTCCCAGACATTCAAGAGAGAAGTCGTGAGCGGTTTCGGGTTCTAAACTAAATAACAACTTGCGTAAGACAGGATACATAAGGCTCAACATATGTGAAAAGTGGACACAGGGTAGGTAAAAAAACAGCCTGCTAGGATACTGGAAATGGGGGTATTTTGCGAGGTTAGACGGTGATAGTTTCTCTTTATCAAGAGAGTAGCTGTAATACCGCATATAACCGCGGTTTAATGTAGTGCGCAAGCCACACTGCACTTTGTGTAAGCAATATGGAAATCATCACCACATAAGCATTGAGCGATGGGATGAATAGTAGATTCCGTTATGATGAATTGGTATTTATCGACTCAAGAAGAAAGGCTATCGCTGGCTCACAATCACAGAGAACCGCATGAAATATGCGCACACTACAGTCGCCATAATCACCTTTCCTTATTTTGCCACCGCAGACTAAAAGTGATGGGAGCACTCTACATAAGGACTACCCTATATTAACAACGCTTAATTTTATATGCACTAGCTCCGCTAACTGATTCAATTCAACCAACGTTCGCTTTCGGCCAAAAGCGAACGTTTGGCTTGAGATTTTTCTCAGCCACCTACACTAGAAGTATCCAATTGGTAAACGTCTAAACCTCAACAGAGTACAAATGCGTATTGCACAACGGGCAGTTTGGCGCCCCAGCTTCTTTTTGTAACCATTCACTTTTACATATCACACATTGGTATCTTTTGGGCTCGAACGGGGGCGTAAGCTCGGTAACATCCACCCATGTTCCGCCTAGATATTCGACTTCAAAAGATGAACCATTATCTTCATCAATGCCCGCCGGGTCACTCAAGGGCTTATTGGATGCGCGACACTGATGCGATGACTTCGCTCTATCAGCTAGGGTTACCTGCCTCGGGTGAAAACTCCACTGTCGAAAACCTGTTTCTAGTAGAAAAGCCAGAACCGCATCGGAAAACCTTAACTGCTTGTCTTTCGCTAGAGAACCTTGATCGAAAGTATCACAACTTATTGCGAGCACGCCGGACTTTTCTTTCGAAAGCACTTCTTCGTTTAATACATGTTGTATCAGCTTACCCTTGTAAAACAGATCAACAAGAATCTTTGCCTCACCAAAACCAAGTTCCAAATCAAACACCAGGCCTCCACAGCCGGGCTTTTTTAATGCACTGGTAATAGTTAGGATTTTTTTCTCGGTCACTAAAATATCTTCAGTATCGCCACAACACTCAAATTGATGACAGTAATCAAACTCCGGGATAAAAAAGGCTTTTCCTATTAGGGTTTCCGCCAATTCACGGGCCATCATGGCAATCGCCACCGCAGAGCTAAACGGGCATTCTTCATCGGGTTTTGCATCTGGGTGTTTCGAGTCGTGAGCAAAGTGAACTCGATACTCTTTGGGATGGCGGGATAACAACGGAGCATGACATCCTGGGCAAACACAATTACAAGCTCGCCCTCTATCAGCGACTTCGGGCTCAACAATCGCATTAGTTACGCAATCAAGGCCAAATGGAATGAGCAAGTTATTCATATATTGCGTTAACTAAGATAATTAAGAGTTGTTGGGTCGTCAATCGCCAAAAGCGGATGTTACTGTGCTTCAATCGAGACTGCCCCTATTGGTCGTACTATTGGCCTGTCAAAGAGAAAGACAAAAGGCAAAACTTGATTCTTTTATTTTCCAAGAATTACTTTACCCTTGTCGATACAACCGGCCGGAATTGAATCAAAAATCAAGGGGTCAGAGTTTTTTATCGCTCCCTAACTGGCTTAAACTTTCTTAATAAATAGCCGGTTTTCTATTCCCACAGCAACCTAAAAATTCCAAAAAAAAGGAATAGACTAACGTTAATTTTCATT
>JBLHVA010000165.1:0-4516 GCA_047630005.1 Candidatus Endobugula sp.
GTTATTTGGTCGACTACCCCTTTGGCGATTAAATGGAGTGCTGATGAGGTATCGTTTGCGGGGGCTATTTTTTGGCGCATTTTGTTATCGGCGATTATTGCGCTGGGTATCGTGCGCGCTAAAGGAGAATCTATTTGGGGATATCGCCACGGCGTGCGCTTTTATACGATCGCGGCAATAGGGATTGCACCCAACTTTTTACTGGTGTATTGGGCATCCCAGTGGATTGCCTCGGGCCTGATCTCGGTTATTTTCAGTACCACGCCGTTTGTGATGGGAGTGCTATCCTTTTATATATTAGGCAAGCAGGTGTTTACCCCTCAGCGGGTGATTGCGTTGTGTATTGCGGTAGTGGGGTTGTTCTTTGTTTTTGCTGATCAGCTCGTGTTGATGGGAACTAATGGCGCTTACGGAATTATTGCGATGGTGTTTTCGGTGCTAATATTTTCCCTAAGCAGTACTTTTTTACAGCAAATCGAATCGGATATCCCAGTACTACAAAAAACTACCGGAGGCTTATGTTTTTCAGTACCTTTGTTGGCTTTGGCATGGCTGTTGTTAGATGGAGGCTTGCCTTGGCCGGTGAGTTTACAGGGTGGTTTGTCTATACTGTATTTGGCTATCTGCGGTTCGTTGCTAGGCTTTGCTTTATATTATTTTTTATTACATCGTTTATCGGCTTATGTGGTATCTACCGTGGGAATGATTAGTCCTGTGTTTGCGCTTTTACTCGGTAGTCTTTTAGATAATGAATCTTTAACGCCTCATATTTTGATCGGTACGGGGTTGGTGCTGTTTGGATTAACGTTATACCATGTGCGTAGTGCAATGTTAGTTGCTCTTAGGGCACGTTTTGTAAAATTATTTTGATGGGAATGTAGGGGTGACTGTGAAGATTTTAGTGACGGGTGGTGCAGGATATATAGGAAGTCATACATGTGTAGAACTGCTGCAGGCCGGCTTTGAAGTGGTGGTGTTTGATAACCTTTGTAATAGCCATCAGGAATCGCTCAATCGTGTCCAATCTATTACCGGCAGGTCGGTGAAGTTTTGTCTGGGCGATGTTAGAAGTCGCGATGACTTACGACAAGTATTCTCGACGCATAAAATTGATGCGGTTATCCACTTTGCAGGTTTAAAAGCAGTGGGTGAATCTGCTCAGATCCCTTTGCATTATTATGATGTGAACGTTGCAGGGAGTATTGCCCTAGCCGAGGTGATGGCTGAATATCAATGTTATCGTATGGTGTTTAGCTCCTCTGCTACGGTTTATGGTGCCGATGCGCCAAGCCCTTATGTTGAAACATTGCCGACGAGTGCGTGTAATGTGTACGGGCGAACTAAGTTGATGGTGGAAGAAATATTACAAGATGCTTGTCGCCAAGCAGATAGTGAATGGCAAGTCAGTTTACTGCGTTATTTTAATCCTATAGGCGCACATCCGAGTGGCTTAATTGGCGAAGACCCACAAGGAATACCGAATAATTTATTACCTTATGTTGCCCAAGTGGCTGTTGGGCGATTAGAGGCGTTACAGATTTTTGGTAATGATTACCCTACGCCAGATGGTACTGGTATACGTGATTACATTCATGTGGTGGATTTAGCTAAAGGGCACGTCAAAGCGGTTGAGTTTATGTTGTCTGCTAGTACAGGATGTAATGTATTTAATCTGGGTGCAGGCAAGGGGTATAGCGTACTGGAGGTGGTAGCAGCTTTCGAGCAAGCGTCTGGCAAGGCGATACCTTATCGTTTTGCACCACGCAGAGAGGGTGATTTAGCCAGTTATTACGCGAATGCTAATCGAGCCTTGGTAGCGTTAGGCTGGAAAACCGAATACGATATGCAAGCAATGGTAGAAGATACGTGGCGCTGGCAATCGAATAACCCGAATGGATTTAATCCGAGTTGATGTCATCTGCGCTAACAGAAAAGCGCTTTTGGTCTTCTAGGCGCATCATTGTCATACTATTGCCCCAGACGTAGCCGGTATCAAGAGCAAATACATTTTTAGTGTAGGTTTTCCCTTCAAGCGCGGCCCAGTGACCAAAAATAATACGCTCGTCATTGGTTTTTCTATCCAGATGCTCAAACCATGGTGCGTAGCCTTTAGGCGTATTGTGGATACCGGCACTACAGCTTAGCTCTAACTTACCGTCGGCGGTGCAAAAACGCATTCGAGTAAAGTAGTTGGTGATGGTTCTCCAGCGGTCTGGGTCATCCAAACCTTTTTCCCAGCCATTCGGGTTGTTGCCATACATCGTTAATAAAAATAGCTCGCATAGGTCGCTTTGCAGTACAGCTTCCACTTCTTTAGCTTTTTTCTTGGCTTTTTTTAATGTCCATTGCGGTGGTATACCGGCATGTACCATTGTGTACTGTAGTTCTGGGTCATGATGTAGCAAAGGTTGTTGGCGTAGCCATTCTAGCAGGGTGTCTTTGTCTGGTGCCTGTAAGATGTCTTCTAGGGTGTCTGAGGGTGATGTGGGTCTGACACCAGCCGCAACGGCGAGTAAATGTAAATCGTGATTACCCAGCACGGTTATGACTGAATCACGCATGGCATAAATAAAACGTAATGTTTCTAGTGATTCTGTACCGCGGTTAATCAGGTCGCCAGCTAGCCATAAGGTATCTTTCTTAGGATTAAAGTTGACTTTTGTGAGTAGTTTTTTAAGCGGCTTTAAGCATCCTTGAAGGTCGCCAACTGCGTAAGTTGTCATGTTGTTTACCGCCTAATTAGGCAAAAATTACGCTACTCAATGAAGTGATTGAGGGCGAGCTAATGAAAAAGCCGGAATGGGCACGTTAATTATTTTCCCGTGCTCTGTACGCATTGTGTAAGAGCCTTCCATAATGCCTGCGTGAGTTTCTAGTATCGCATTACTGCTATAACTATATTTCTTTCCCGGTGCAATATGGGGTTGTTCACCGATAACCCCTTCACCACTGACCTCCTGAATATTATCTTTGGCGTCGGTGATTATCCAGTGTCGACTCAGTAGTTGCGCGCTGATATCGCTACAGTTTTCAATACTAACGGTGTAGGCAAAAGCAAAACGGTTACGCTGCGGTTGTGAATGTTGATCTAGATACTGTGTGTTGACAGAAATTTTAATTGTAAAATTACTCATGGGTTGATAGGCCGTCTAGTGTGTTGCTTAGGTTGACATAATCTTCTGTTGATAAGTTTTCTGGACGCAACGAAAGGTCGAGCTCAAGTTTTCCTGCTGCAATTTGTAGTATGTCACCGTCGGCAATCTGTTTTAATGTATTGCGTAAGGTCTTTCGCCGTTGCTGAAAAGCAAGGTTCACTAAATGGCTTAAGTGAGGCACGTTGTTGGCGACATACGGTAATTTTTTATGCGGCTGTAATCGTACAATGGCGGAGTCGACTTTTGGTTGAGGATCAAAGCACTCAGGTGGCACACCGAATAGGTGTTCGGTTTCGCAATAGTACTGAACCATAATGCTCAGCCGACCATAGTTTTTTTCGCCAGCCGTTGCAACTAAACGATTCACCACTTCTTTTTGCAGCATAAAATGCATGTCTTGAATGCGGTCTTGATAAGATAGCAAGTGAAAAATTAAGGGTGTTGAAATATTATAAGGAAGATTGCCAACAATACGTAACGGCTGGTCTTCTATCATTAATGTTTCAAAATCAAAACGTAAAGCATCTTGTTGGTGAATAGCAAAATCGGGATACTTAGCGAATTGGGCTAACAATATAGGAATTAAGTCCCGATCTAGTTCGATCACTTGTAGTTGCGGGCAGGCTTGGATCAGTTGCTGAGTGATGGCTCCTTGTCCAGGTCCAATTTCTACTAAGCGGTCAGAAGCTTTGGCGTTAATGCTCGTGACGATACGATTAATAATATTTTGGTCGGTGAGAAAGTTTTGCCCGAAGCGTTTGCGCGCTTTATGTGTAAAAGGGGTGGCTTTAGTCATTAATATGTCCGTTAGTTTTACGCGGCTTGCATAGCTAATGCGTAGTCGATAGCAGTTAATAAACTGCCTATATCTATTTTCCCCGTGCCGGCTAAATCAAGCGCGGTGCCATGATCAACCGAGGTACGAATGATCGGTAGACCCAATGTTATGTTGGCCGCCGCACCGAAGCCTTTGTATTTTAATACTGGCAAGCCTTGGTCGTGGTACATGGCGAGTACTACGTCGGCCTTGTCTAAGTATTTCGGTGTGAACAGTGTGTCAGCAGGCAGCGGCCCTAAGTAGTTTAGTCCGATCTCTGTTTTTAGTTGTTTTAGCACAGGAATGATAGTGTCGATTTCTTCATATCCAAGGTGACCGTTTTCACCAGCATGAGGGTTCAGTCCGCATACCAGTATTTTAGGGTTTGCGATGCCAAACTTTTTTTGCATATCTGCATGAAGAATTTTTAATGTGGTTGATAGCGAATCTTGAGTGATCGCTTTAGCAACATCTTTTAACGGAAGATGTGTTGTGGCGAGAGCCACTCTTAAGCCTTGTGTCGCCAACATCATAACAACTTGAG
>JBLHVA010000166.1:0-4430 GCA_047630005.1 Candidatus Endobugula sp.
TATATTTTATTGAACAGCGAAAATTAACTGCTTCTATCTATAGTGGCGGTTGGTGCGATGTGGGCACCCCCGAGCGACTGCAAGAGTTGGAAGTGTTATTGAAGAGTTCTTGAATCAATTATACATTATTTGTTCGCGATGAAAGCTTGATTGAGGCTTGGCTGGAAGTTCCTTAAATAAAAATACCATGCCCTATTTTAAATTTTTGATTGGAATTTGAAATTATATTCTCATTTTTATCTTAATTGTCACCTTAATCTTTTTCTGGGTAAATGTAGTCACATTACTGTCACACTTTAAAACTACAGTGGCGCCTTCGACTAAAGCTCTAGGTTTGGAAGGTAATTATGTGGCGCTCACTGTTTGGCAAATATAAAGAAATGGTTGCTGCAATTGCAGTTTTTCTGGTCCTCGATGCAGGTGTTCTCCTGCTTAATTTCTATACTAGTTATCAAATTGCCGATGATGCGCGTGCCATGCATCTGGCGAATCGTCAGTCTATGTTGACGCAACGTATTTTCCATAGCGTCGACTTAATCCATGACGATCTACAGGCTGGTCGAGACATAGAGAAAAATCAGCGGAAGCTGTCGGTTAGTTATAAACAGTTTGATGAAGTACTTGATGCCTTCATTTACGGTGGAAGTCTTATCGGGCAAGGTCAAGGGCAGGAATCGTTGCTGCTAGATGATAGTTATCAAGCACTGAGTGATCAGTATTTGAGCGTGGTAGAAGCTCTATGGCAGCCGTATCGCAGATTGGTTGGTGACTTAGTCTATGCCGACTATTCAGAAAATATTGAACGCGATAAATTACTCGAAAAATCACAGCAGGCGATCGACTTTTCTCGAGAAAAAGGTGATGAGCTACTCACTACAGTGAGTGATTTTGCGGTGGCAGTGGAAAGTAAAGCGCATCAGAAAACAATTGATCTGAGGCTGGTGCAAGGGATCGCTATTTGTTTGGCAGTCATTAATTTCTTTATTATTTTGTTTCATTTTTTGAAACGCTTAAATGCAAGTGATCAAAAAGCTAAGCGATCTCAAGACGAAATGTCAGAGATTATGCGCACTGTGCGTGATGGCTTGTTTCTATTGACGCCACAATATGAAATCGGTTCACAGTACTCCGCTAGTATGCAATATCTTTTTCGGCAGGAAGATTTTTCTAATGTGGGTTTTTTTGATTTGTTAAGCCCCTTAGTTTCTGGCGATGATCTTTTGGTGGCAAAAGATTATGTTGATTCGTTATTTAATCCAAGGGTGAAATCCAGTTTGATGGATGAGCTAAACCCTTTGCAAGAAGTACGTCTTAATATAACGAATAAATATGGCACCAGTGATCATTTTTTTGAATTTAGCTTTTCTCGGGTATTTGAAAAAGAAAAAATAATTCATTTGATGGTGTCGGTTAAAGATATTACGGAAAATGTTGAGTTAAGGGAAAAGTTGGCTGTCAGTAATTCACGCATCAGCCAAGAGACAGAGTCGGTTTTATCTTTAATGAATGTAGACTCCCAGTTATTAGTAGATTTCATGTGCTTGTTAGATGAAGGTGTTAAATCGATTAATGAAGAGTTGGAAAAGCGAGTGTATTCTTCCTCTTCTTTTGTCGCCAAGCTAGATAAAATAAATCGTATTGCTCACTCTTTAAAAGGTGAGGCATCTATGTTAAATCTGTCTATGGTAGAAAAAAACCTGCACGCACTGGAGGATAATCTAGTGGCGCTAAATGGTAAGAACAGTTTGGAGGGCGACGATTTTTTACCTATTGCCGTCGAACTAGCCGCGATAGTGAAAGCTTCTCATTCTATTCGTTTGTTCATGGCGCGATTCTCCGAAATGGCTATGTCACCGCGGGGTGGCCAAGCTGGACTTATTACGTTGAAAACTGCTCTGGATACAGGTAAAAAATCGGCCCTCGGTTGTGCATTAACACAGTTGGTTGATAAGATAAGTCGAGAGAATAAGAAAGAAGTGTTGCTTGATTTGTCGTTGTTCGATGAGTCGTTAATTCCAGAACAGTATCTTAGTATAATGAAAAATATCATTATTCAGCTACTGCGTAATGCGGTTATTCATGGTTTAGAAAAGCCGGAAAAACGTGTTCAGAGAGGGAAGTCTAAGCGGGGTGTTATTTCTATTGCCGTAAAAGAAGCGAATGGTGCAATAACAGTTGTGGTGAAAGATGATGGCAGAGGTATTGATTTTACATCAATTAAAAAACATTTGATCTCGCAGCAGACGTATACCCAAACACAAGTAGAGCAAATGACGCCGAGAGATTTAGTAAAGGTTATCTTTAAGCCAGGATATTCTACAGCAAAAAAAGTTGATAGCCATGCTGGTCGAGGTGTGGGTTTAGATGTAGTGAAAACATATATAAACAGCATGAACGCTTCATTGTCGGTAGGTTGTAAAGCAAAGCGTTCTGCTGAGTTTCGCATTTCAATTCCCTTGAAAAATACTGAAAAAACAAATGAGACAGTAATGTCTAGTCAGTGTGCATGAAGCGTTTATGCAATATAAAAATATAACGATAAAGGTGTGATGTGAAGTTAATGATAGTTGATGATTCGCTTGCGATACGTCGAAAAATAGAGCGCTGTGCCGCGTCAGATGGTATAGGTGATGCGGTGTCTATATTAACGGCAGTGAACGGTCGTGATGCCATAGAGTTATTTAAAACAGAAATGCCTGATATGGTGACAATGGATTTAACTATGCCGGAGTTAGGTGGTGTTGAATGCATAAAAGTATTGATGGATCTTAATCCCAGTGTACATATATTAGTGATATCGGCTCTGTCGGATAAGGCGACAGCGCTCACGGCGATTAAAAATGGTGCGGAAGGTTTTTTGAAAAAACCTTTTACTGACGAAGCACTGAATATTGCCCTAACCGAATTATTAGATACGGAGTTTCATAGGTAATGATGACTGAACACGAAGTGCAAGTATTTATAGACGGAATTAAACAGTACTTTATGGCAGTTTCTGATAGTAAGGCAGAGGTGGGTAGCCCTTATTTGATCGACGTAAAGGATTCTCCTGTCAGTGATTATATGGGGGTTATTGAGGTGACAGGTGCACGTAAAGGCAAGGTGTATGTATTGGCTGCACGGGCGATGTTGCGTCATTTGTTGATGAGCTTAGGCGAAACCTATGTAACGCCAGAACTTATTGTGGATATTGTCGGTGAGGTGGCTAATACCATATCGGGTAATGTGAGAGAGCAGTTTGGCTCCCAGTTTGTGATATCCGTCCCTACGATTAAAGAGGGTGGCGTGGGTATTATTAAAGAAACCGAACAAGCTTTTAGTGTGCCTTTTCGTTGGAAATCTTATACTGGGCATTTGGTGGTATGTCTAAAATAAAATTGTTCATCTTCAATGGTTTCTTAGGATAACCCGCTGGGTTAACAGCGTACTGAAACCCAGTTATTCCGCTAAGTCGTCGGTAGACATTTCATTCATTATCCACTCTTTAAAGGCTTTCATTGCAAAGGTCATTTTGCGATTTTTTTGGTAGACAAGATAAAAAGATTTTTCTAATTTTAAGCGAATATCGATGGGGATGACTAGCTCACCTTTACGAATGCTTTCACTGGCTAAATTAATATCCGCTAATGCAACTCCAACACCTTCTGCAGCGGCTTTTACTGCCAGCGAGCTGCTAGAAAAGGAAATAGGGTGCTTGCGTATTTTGTATTCAGCCCCCGCTAAATTAAACCACGACTCCCATTCTTCTTTACGCTGTTTGACAAAAAATAACTTATGACTTAGCAGGTCATCTGGGTGCTCAATAGGTTGTTTTGCCAGTAATGTTGGGCTGCAGACGGGCACTCGTTCGGAATGTTTTAAATACGAGCACTCTACGTTAGGCCAGTCACCGTGGCCAAAATAGACGGCGATATCAATATCTGATCGAGGAAAGTCGATCAAGGCAACGCTGGCGTTGATATCTAATTGAATGTCGGGGTTTTGCTCGTAAAATTTATCAATACGCGGTAATAGCCAATAGTTAAGGAAGGCGGGGGTCATGCTAATACTGAGCTCGCCGGTATCGTGAGAGGCGATTAAATCTTGTGTGCCTTTGTCAATCTCCTTAAGTGCTCGTTGAATAAATTTAGTATAGCGTTTGCCCGCTGCCGTTATTTCAATTTGTCGTTTTTTACGTTCAAACAATTGCACACCCAAAAAGCTCTCAAGGGATTTGATTTGATGACTAATGGCTGAGGGCGTGACATACAACTCTTCCGCGGCCTGATAGAAGCTGCCATTACGCGCTGCGGACTCAAAGCTTAGCAGCGCATTTAAAGGGGGTAAACGTTTAATAGGGATGCTCTCTATAGATGATTTTTTCTCATGAATATAGTGAGAAAGCTTCGTTTGTTTTTTAAACGATAGGCGATTATATTGAGTGCCTGTCG
>JBLHVA010000167.1:0-4363 GCA_047630005.1 Candidatus Endobugula sp.
TTGTCGTATAAGAAAATACTCCTTTACTATTGCTGTCACTTGTATAAATCCTTAGAATGGCGACCCCTGAGGGTGGACTGGTGTATACAAGCCGCTTGCCCAAAATGTAATCCATTCATAACCGATATTAAAGAGAGAATTCTGTGACTGTTCAACGCACACTATCTATTATTAAGCCTGATGCCGTTGCTAAAAACGTAATAGGCGAAATTATTGCCCGTTTCGAACAAGCCGACCTAACCATTGTTGCTGCTAAAATGCTGCATTTGTCAAAAGAACAGGCAGAAGGTTTTTATGCTGAGCATAGCGAACGCCCTTTTTTCGGCCCTCTTATTGAGTTTATGATGTCTGGACCTGTTGTGGTTCAAGTGCTTGAAGGTGAAGGCGCAGTATTGAAAAACCGTGACTTAATGGGCGCAACCAACCCACAAGAAGCAGAAGCAGGCACTATTCGTTCTGATTTTGCTCAGTCAATTGATGCCAACGCAGTTCACGGTTCAGATTCTCCCGAATCAGCTGCACGCGAAATCGCTTATTTCTTTTCGAGTGACGAACTTTGCCCACGTGTGTGAGATAACCTAAATGCCCGAAGTAATCGATGTTGAAGGTATCAAAGTGAATGCTGAAGTGCCAGAAAAAATAAACCTGCTAGGTTTGTCAACATCAAAACTGACGGCATTTTTTGAATCTATAGGCGAAAAGAAATTTCGTGCTATTCAGGTTCAAAAGTGGATTCACCAAAATGGCGTTGATGATTTCAGCGACATGTCTAACATCAGTAAGCCTCTCCGAGAAAAGCTGAGTACTATTGCAGAGATCCGTGCCCCAGAAGTTGTTAAGCAGCTGGACTCGGTAGATGGTACTCGTAAATTTCTAATAAAAGTATCTGGCAATAATATCGTCGAAACCGTATTTATTCCTGACGGGGACAGAGGGACCTTATGTGTTTCGTCACAGGTGGGTTGCTCATTAGACTGTAGTTTTTGTGCGACAGGCAAGCAGGGTTTTAACCGGGACCTTACTTCGGCTGAAATCATTGGCCAAGTATGGATAGCGGCTAAGTCATATGGTCAGCTTAACCCTAAGGCTGACCGGACTGTGACCAATGTTGTCATGATGGGGATGGGTGAGCCGCTACTCAATTTTGACAATGTGGTTGATTCAATGAACTTAATGATGGACGACAACGCGTATGGTTTGTCTAAAAGGCGAGTGACTTTGAGTACCTCCGGCGTCGTACCAGCATTAGATCGTCTTGGGGAGTATACGGATGTCAGCCTAGCCGTTTCTTTACACGCTCCAAATGATGAACTGCGTAATCAATTGATACCAATTAACAAAAAATACCCTATTGCGATGTTGTTGGCTTCAGCGAAAGGATATATCGATGGATTACCTGATAATCGTCGAAAAATGACCATTGAATACACCTTGATCGATCAAGTAAATGATCGGCCGCATCATGCCTATGAGTTAGCGGAACTTTTACGAGAAATTCCTGTCAAGATTAACTTGATTCCGTTCAATCCATTTTCTTTAGTCGATTATAAGCGTGTGAGTAATAACGCGTTAAGAAACTTTCAAAATATTTTGATTAATGAAGGCTTTACGACAACGGTGAGAACGACTCGTGGAGAGGATATTGATGCCGCATGTGGTCAATTGGCTGGCGACATTAACGATCGTACCTCGCGTAATGCACGTCATTTAGCGAATAAAGCGCAGCAGGATAGTGACGCGAAAGATAATGAGATAAAAACCACACCCATTAAATGGTCATCATAACCCCATTTTTTGACGTTATAGATAATGATTTACAATAATAAAGGCGTATTTGTGTTTACTCGAATTTTTTTTATTAGCGTAATGTTCAGTACTGTTATGTTTTTGTCGGCTTGCATTACCACCAACACCGGCAGTGCCCCACCACCTAATTTAGAAAAAGCACACAATGCGCATTTGAGTTTAGGGTTAACTTATCTACAAAAAGACAACAGAGAAGCCTCACGCCGCCATTTAGAAAAAGCGCTCAGTCTACAACCTGACTCTGCTGCAGCTCATAATGGTTTTGGTATGCTGTACCAGTTGACGGGAGAAACGGAGCTGGCTGAAAAATCGTTTTTACGTGCAATCAAAGAAGATGTTGAATTCACTCAGGCAAATGTGAGTTATGGGCGTTTTTTATTCGAGCAAGAGCGTTATGAAGAAGCGTATAAGTCATTTGAGATAGCAACAAAAGATATTTCGTTTCAGCAGCGTGCTTTAGCGTTGGTGTATATGGGGCAGTCTGCATTAGAATTAGGTAAAAAAGTTAAAGCTAAATCTTTATTTGACCATGCAGTAAATATTGATAATAAACTTGCGTTACCCATGATAGAGCTGAGCGAGCTTTATTTTGATGAGCAAAACTATGCAAAATCCAAAGAGTATCTAGATAAATATACCGAGGTTGCTGGACGAACTGCTCGTAGTTTGTGGTTAGGTATTCGTATCGAAAGAATTTTCGGCAATAAAGATAAAGAAGCCAGTTATGCGTTAGCATTGCGTAATTTACATCCATATTCCAAAGAGTACTTGTTTTACAAAAAGGCATTGCTGAAAAAAAATGATAATAAATAAGGCGGTAAAGAAAAATGAATAGCCATGATTCTGTCGCTTCGCTGAGTGATAAAAATAGGTTGACTGCTGGTCAAGTACTTGCTGAACGTAGAGAAAAGTTAGGCCTGACTATTGAAGAGTGTGCGGAAACGTTAAAGCTTTCTGTCAGCAAGATGAAAGCACTAGAAGCGGACAATGATGTACCGTTTTCATCAGAGATTTTTTTACGTGGTTATTTAAAAAACTATGCCAAGTTGGTTGATCTGCCTGCCAATGATGTACTGTATTATTATGATTCTCAACGTCAAGCTCATAGTATTCATGCAGAGAATGCTATGCTCGAAGAGAGTAATAAATCAAATAAAAAGTGGTGGTTGCCTTACATATTAGCCGCACTTATCGTTTTAACTTGGTTTATTGTTTCTAACGATATTAAGCTAGAGAGCTACTGGCAATTAGGGCAGCAGTTCGAAGTGGGAGAGTCGTTAGGTCAGGAAGATACACTATTGCCCACGATTGATTCAGCCGGCTTAGATGCTAGTTTATCTTTAGGTATGTCTTCATCATCTGGCATAGAAAATGAAAGCCTGTTGTTTGATGATGCTTCTATAGTGACAAAAAAAGAGGCGGTAGAGTTGCTTAAGCTTGAATCTCAGATACAAATCAAGCAGCAAGATTTGTCTCCTTCGTCAGTGATCGATGGCAATACTCCGATCATTGATGTGCCGGTAAGTGACACAAATATTAAAAAAATAGAAGGGCAGGGAGCAGAGGTCTTGCCGTCAACTATTTTAGAGTCGCAGGTGGATAGCCAAGCGGCCACTACTTCCGCAGATATTAATCAATTAGCCGAAGACAGCGATCTTAGTTTACCTAAAGCACTTACATCAGAAGCATCGTTAGTGAATGACCTTCTTTACTTCACATTTTTAGAGGCGTGCTGGGTTGAGGTTGTCGATGCAACAAATAAAACGATTGTTTCTAGTATCCGTAAAGCGAATAGTGAACTGTTCGTAGAGGGACGTTCGCCGTTTTCTGTTGTTTTGGGTAATATAAATGGCGCTACTTTGCGTTTGAACGATAAACCTGTTGATCTGGCAAGCAGTGCTGATGGTAGAACCTTACGTTTGACTGTTGGCGGATAACGAATACTAACGAGTAGTAGAATTATGCATTCCAATTCTCCAATTAAACGCCGACAATCTCGACAAATTATGGTGGGTAATGTTCCTGTTGGTGGTGATGCACCGATTAGTGTGCAGAGTATGACGAATACGGAAACTACTGATGTAGCGGCAACGGTTGGTCAAATACAAGCAATTCAAAAGGCTGGCGCTGATATCGTACGAGTTTCTGTGCCGACGATGGAGGCAGCTGATGCGTTTGGTGAAATTCGCAAGCAGGTTGATGTTCCTTTAATTGCGGACATCCACTTTGATTATCGTATTGCACTACGTGTGGCTGACTTGGGTGTTGATTGCTTACGCATTAATCCCGGTAATATAGGCAGAGAAAAACGTATTCTTGCGGTAATAAGTAAGGCAAAAGATTTAAATATTCCTATCCGTATCGGCGTAAATGCCGGTTCTTTAGAAAAAGATTTGCAAAAAAAATATGGCGAACCAACACCTGAAGCGTTAGTGGAATCCGCTATGCGACATGTCGATATTCTCGATAGGTTAAATTTTTACGACTTTAAAGTCAGTGTGAAAGCATCTGGTGTCTTTATGGCAGTAGAAGCTTACCGACAGTTAGCAACACGTAT
>JBLHVA010000168.1:0-4361 GCA_047630005.1 Candidatus Endobugula sp.
TTTGGGGCAAACATCAATACCCGAAAGTTCGGCAACCGACCCCGACAATGCCAGTAAAAAAACCGGCAGCCAGCCGATCAAAAATAAACTATTTTTCCGAGTAAACAGCGATGATAAAATCAGGGTATAGCCGATGGTGACTATATAACATGCCGGTACCAACCAGACATACGGGCAATCTTTATCCGTCATCAAAGTAGTATAACTAACAGGAATAACCGCAAATAGGGCTACCGCCGCCAACAAAATAGTGACAATAAAACTTGTATGATTAATCATTTTATTAGGAAATATCATAACGGTTGTTTTTTTGAAATATCATCATCATTCATATTATCTTCTGTAATATCAGGCCGAGTTTTTTCCAAGGCTTCACCCATAAATGAAATCCGTGTGCCTACTTTTTCCTCAAGCCAGAATACCGCTTTGTTAAACCAGTTAATTCGTGTGCGCATAGCACGTATATAAGATTGTGCTCTAGGACTGACACATATCAGCGTGGTCAAACTTCCGGCAATCATTATTGTTCCTCCAGGTATCGGTGTCACCATAGAAATCAAGCCAAAAAGCAGTACGATACTGGCAATAATGGTAAGCAATAAATTAATCATAATGTGGTCAGATCCAAAATATAAAATAACAAAAATAAAATCAAAAACCTTAACTGATTTTTTGCAAACCACGTAGAACATAAATAGAGAGTGCAAAAATAATCACGTGCACCACATTCATTGCCGCTGGCAGCAACCACACGCCTAGTGCAGGAGAAATATAAAAGTAAATTACAAAGATAGTCAGCAATAGCGCAATGGGACTAAAAATAGCGACCCAACGGGGATACAAAGTCTTACCTTGCGCGATTAAAACAACCCATAATACGGATATTATCAACATAGCTAAGCGTAAGGTATTAACCAAAGGCTCATTGTGTTCTGAGAAAACACCCAGCAATGTCGTCAAGGCTAGAAGCGTCTCTTCGCTACCTCCTGACGCTATCGCGTGTGCGGTATAGGCTAGGTAGACCCGACCGCCCAACCATGCTGTGCCTACTACGAAGGCGTAGCCACCGATCATGGTGATAAACCAACCTGATTTTACACTGCCACCGCGAACAAACATCTGACCCAAATGCCAATAACCAATAACGTATAAAGGCGCCGCCAACACGCTAAAGAAATGGCCGTAGGTTAAACGCGCCTCTGAAATACGAGCAAAGTAATTATAATCTTCTGCTTCGTAGCCACCCAGTTGAGAAAACTGCAAGCTAAATTCACCCACCCCAACGAAAAATGCGCCTATTAAGCCCAACCAAGCAGTGATAACTAGCAGCTTATAATTACTATCCGTACTCATTAAGGCGACTCCACAGAAATTAAGTTATCGATACTTGGGTTGTCGATGGTTTTGGTGGTGCCATTTTGGTATTTCACACTCAGGCTTTTAATTGCCGACGTAGTGCCTAAACCAAAAAACAACTCATGGCTTTGATCTGAACCTAAACCTTCACTGGTATACACTTGGTTGACAAAGCTTTTTCCGGTATCTGTCACCACAGTCACAATGGCCCCTAGGGAAGCAGGTGAATCAGCTAGTCTTACTTTTAACCAATGATTCGAACCACCATTATTGACGAAGGCTCGAAGCTCACTGCCAAGATTACCCAGCACCACATCTGGCCAGCCATCTTGATTAAAATCAGTCACCACCATATTGACACCGAAGTTCTCATTAGCAATACCTGCCATTTCCTCAACCGCTTCAAACTGTCCATCTGACTTTTGCTCTAGTAAGCGACCAGGATACAAATCAAACAAACCACTGGTTGCACCGGGGAAGCGAATATAATTTTGTGAGAACAGGTAATCGGCCAAACTGTCGTTATTAAAGTCAAACGACACCAATCCCCAACCAAAACCGTAGAGTGCTGCATTGCGTTCTTTTGCCGTATCTTCGAAGACTAGGTCGCCTTTGTTTTCGAGTAAGATATAGTCCGTATTAAGGATCTGATCATCCCTTAAGTCACCACGTAATAGCGCAGAGGGAAGGGTTGGGCCAGCATTAGTAAAATACAGATCCAATTTACCGTCATTATTGATGTCACTAACGGCAATTCCCATGGGGTAGCTGAAAGTGACAGGTAACGGCACATCGGTAAAAGTAAGATCGCCATTGTTTTTATAGATCGACGGCACACCCGTATCATGTGCAATCACTAGCTCGCTATGACCGTCGTCATTTAAATCGACAAAAACAGCGAGAAAGGTGTTGTGTTGATGGTGCACGCCAGCGGCTTGGGTAATATCGGTAAAGGTATTATCACCATTATTTAGCAACAAATTACTAATGCCACCGTATTTTAAGTCATTGAAGATGGTTTCGCCTTCAACAAATTCTGGCCGGATATAATTTGAAATATAAAGATCCACATGACCATCTTTATTAATATCACCTGCGGCGATAGATAAGGGCATGGATTGTTTGTCTAGCGGAAAGTCTACCTGGCCGCCACTAAAACCTGAGCCTGTATTCACATAAAAGTAGACGCCCGATTCACGTGCCACAAATAGATCCGCTAAACCATCTGCGGTGGCATCAATAGACATAGCACCATAAGTTGGATCAGCATTGTCTTTGGTTATGCCGCTACCTATATCTGAATTTACCAGAGCTGAGCCATCGTATTGTAAAATGGCATCTTGTTGACCAATGCCGCCACCGACGAAGATCTCATCAACGCCATCATTGTCAACATCAATCGCCGACAAAGCCATAAACGGTAAAGCGGCTACAAAATCCGAAACATGCGTAAACGCAGTAGGAATCTCATTAAATCTTAATTCGGTAACACCTTGATGAACTTTAGGCCCTTGCAACGTTTTTACGCCTTCTTTAGAAAGCAACAAAAATGCTCCGATGCCAGCGATAATAAATAGAGCACAAAGGAAAAATGTTTTTTTCATAGTAGATCCGCTATCTGTATTGTTAAATTTTATGGTACTCGTTATTAATAATAATTCGATTAGGACTAAGATCCCAACTGACAAGTCACGCTGTATAAAAATGATTTATTAAAACGCTAAGTACAAACACTTGGGTGTCTATACTCTACACCAAAACCAAAGGCCAGAAAATCGACATTGAGGCAGGAACACTCTCTATTCTAGATAGATTGGCCACGTTAGCAGACGCTTACTCAATATTAAGTTTCAGGTAAACTACAACTTAGATGCCCTATATCGCTCTTTGGTTACAGGCAATAGCTAAAATAAGGTAAACAACAAACACTATTGTGGCGATATCGTATACTGTGGCCTCAGGAAGCTAAGCCGATGAACCCAAGCAAATAGATACTTACTTATTATAATGGCCAACACACAACCAGATCACGGCACAACAGCAGCTCCTCGATCAAAGAAAGGGGACGAGCAGTTAGTTCGAGACAACATCCATTGGATGCGGGCTTTGGCGACCCAAATATTACGTGACCGAAGCTTAGCTGAGGATGCTATACAGGAAGCCTTTATTAACATATTCCAGAAACTGGATGATTTTGAGGGGCGCTCGAGCCTGAAAACTTGGTTGCACCGTATTACTGTCAATGCTGCTCTCGCTAAATTGCGCCAGTTAAAACGCTACTCTGAACGATATGCCGAACAATCCATTGATGAACTACTACCTGAATTCGAGCAGCATGATTGCCGTATTGAAGCACCGTGGCCCCACCTAATGTCGGTTCAAGATATTATCGAAAGTAAGAATTTACAACAACAGGTTCGCAACAGTATCGACGCATTGCCCGATAACTACCGTATCGTCATCTTACTACGTGACATCGAAGGGTATGACACTAACGAAGTAGCGGACCTTATTGGTGTATCCGCAAGTAATGTCAAAGTCCGTTTACACCGAGCTCGCGCAGCATTAAAAAAATTACTCGAACCCGTTCTTCGAGGAGATATATCCCTATGAGTAATCAGAAAAAAAACAGTCTCCGCAGATGGCTAAAGGGTTTTATGCTCAAGCACATGCATAAAATGATTACTTGTAAAGAGTTTGAAAATTTTATACGAGCTTATATAGATAATGAATTATCCTCTTCACAACGTTCTGTATTTGAACTGCATATTCGCTTGTGTAGAGAATGTAGGGACTACTTAGCGGCCTATCAACGCTCAATAGAATTGGGTCGCGCTGTACTCGGGGCCCCTAATCAGCGCGTTCCCGCAGAAGTTCCAGAAGACCTTATCGCAGCCATTCTTAAAGCAAAGGAGAAAGATAGTCATTAAAGGCGAGATCGCTTGCAGCAGTTTTGGAAATCCCATATGGATAAATATTTTATAGCCGCTGATTATCAGAAATGC
>JBLHVA010000169.1:0-4360 GCA_047630005.1 Candidatus Endobugula sp.
CAACCGAAGAACTTCGCCAGCTTGAAACGGAACTATCTAAGGAACATCAGATTTTTTGCCAGCAAAAAATTAAGTTAGACCTCACGAGAGGCAAGCCTTCTAGCGATCAGTTAACCTTGGCCGACAACCTTGATGGCATACTAAACGGTAACTATACCGCTGCTGACGGCACCGACACACGTAACTATGGTGGTTTAGAAGGGTTAACAGAAGCACGCCAATTAGGCGCTGACATTTTAGGTATGAAGATAAACGAAGTGCTCGCTCAAGGTAATAGCAGCTTAACGTTGATGTTTTACGCCATGCTAATGGCCAAAGAGTTTGGCTTAGGCCAAAAAGGCGCAGCAACTGCAGCTGAGACTGCATGGAAAAACACCAACGACGACATCAAATTTATCTGCCCCGTACCCGGATACGATCGTCACTTTAGTGTGTGCGAACAATTCGGCATTAAAATGATAAACGTGCCGATGACTGATACCGGCCCAGATATGGATATTGTCGAGGATCTCATCAAAAACGACAGCAGTATTAAAGGGATGTGGTGTGTGCCTAAATACTCTAATCCTACCGGCACAGTGTATAGCGACAACACCGTAGAACGTATTGCCAAACTCGGCTTAATCGCTAGCAATAACTTTTGTGTATTTTGGGATAATGCGTACGCGGCACACGACTTAAACGGATACAAGGCCATCGCCAACATTATGGACTTATGTCGCCAACACGGCACCGAAGACTCGGTACTGCAGTTCGCATCAACCTCTAAAATCACCCATGCAGGTTCTGGCGTTGCCTTTATTGGCGGATCAGAAAGCAACATCAAACATTTTCTTGATGTACTAGGCATCCTTAGCATTGGTCCTGACAAAGTAAACCAACTACGTCATATGCTTGTGCTACCTAATCACGACGCCCTGCTTAAACATATGGAAAAGCATGCCGAGTTATTAAAGCCACGCTTTGAATGCGTACTCAATCATTTAAATGCGAACTTTTCTGATAATGACTTAGGCGAATGGGAAAGTGCCGAAGGCGGTTATTTCATCTCGTTTAACACTCAGCCAACGCTAGCAAAAACCGTGGTAAAACTGGCGGGTGTCGCGGGCGTTAAATTAACACCGGCAGGTGCTACCTTTCCTTACGGTAACGATCCCCACAACAACAACATTCGTATTGCTCCATCAATGCCAAGCTTAAGTGACATTGATCAAGCAATGAAGATTTTTGTTAACTGCGTAAAATTAGCTTCAGTAAAAAACGCCTTAGAGCAAAAAAATCAGCCTAAGTAATACGACCTAACCAAGAACGACTATAAGCACAACCAAAGGGCGATACACTATCGCCCTTTTTTACACTCATTAATCCATCGCCCTTATCGCAAGTGGTGAAAAATCGCGAGAAAAACATGCCTTTAGAATGGAACGTCAACAATACCGACTCCCCACGCTACCTTCATCAAGCAGTATGTAACGAACCAAACGAAGCCGCTATCAAAGACGTGATTGATGGATCAATCGAGCGTGCAATAGATTGTCTACACGAAAACATTCAAGATGATTCATTGTATTTTTTAGTAGAGTGGAATGACGCTGAATCGTCGTTAACGATTATCGTCACCGATGACTCAAAACAAAAAGAATCGCCACATAAAATTGTAAGTGACTTTAGTCGTGTTATGGGTCAAGAGATAGGTAGTGTTATGAGTCACACCACGAAAGACAGCAATGTAGATATAGACAAGATTCAATACTGGGTAAGAGATTTTTTAACCACCAGCACTGGATTCATCCGTTTTTCGCTAGTCGCTATTTTTTCACGTGGCGATCGTAACAATACTCTATTAATGTAGATCGGGGTTTTATTGTCGTGAATTTTGGTGAAATAATGTCTAGCGGCATGAAGATCTGCTGCCTCAACGTACAACTGCTATAGCATTTCTACTCGGACACCCATTTCTAAAAACGCAAATCTAAAGGCACCAATTGCTCGCCTCTAGGTTCTGCGATTGAATTAATCTAAAATTTTATTTATCCAAGTCTTTATCTAATATTTTATCTAAAGCTTTACATAAAGTACCGTAACGAAACGCAAAGCCTGACGTCAACAACACACTAGGCACCACTCGCTGCCCCTCGATAAGCAATTGCGATGCCTCGCCAAAAATCAACTTTAAGATAAACGCAGGCATAGGGAAAAAGTGCGGGCGAGACAGCTTTTCTGCCAACATTTTCGTAAAGGTATTATAGTTAACTGGCTCTGGAGCAGTTATATTAACCGCACCCTCTATGTCTGACTGCTCCATCAAAAAGATAATAGCATTCACCATATCCTCAATATGAATCCACGAAAACCATTGCTTACCAGAAGCGACATTACCGCCTAAACCTAAACGAAACGGCGTCAGCATTTTTTGTAACGCTCCCGCGTTAGCATCTAGTACAACACCGGTTCGTAACAAGCAAACTCGTACGCCCAGCGATCGTGCTTTTAGCGCTTCAAATTCCCATTCGCTACACAAACGACTCGGAAAACAATTACGCGAACTGCCATCCTCACCTAACGACGCATCTTCTGGATGATTACCATAATAGCCAATAGCCGAGCCGCTAATCATTACCTTTGGCACCACTTTGGCTTTTGAAATCCATTTATTAAGGTGCTGCGTTAAACCGATTCGGCTACCGCGCAACTGTGATCGACGCTTTCTCGTCCAGCGCTTATCTATAATCGGTTCACCTGCCAAATTCACCACAACATCAATAGGAAGAGTCACATCACGAAAATAATAGACATACTGAACACGATCCCCGAACAGTGCGCACGCTTTGTCGACATCACGACAAAACAGAACTATTTTATGCTGCTTGGCCAGCAAAGCATCGACCAAGTGGCGACCAATAAAGCCAGTGCCACCGGTTATAAGAATATTCATTTTTGCTCCTTATCAAACGACCACCCACGCCCTGTGATGATGGAGTACGGTTAATGTAAAAAACGTTTTGCAATACCAACGAAGATATCGGGTTTTTCGGCATGCAGCCAATGGTGCGTGCCGCTAATTATTTTTACGCTGGCATTAGGAAAAAGGTTCACAATTTCTCCTTTATGTTCAGGTAAAATATAAGGCGATAACTCGCCTTTGATAAACAGCACTTCGCCCGTAAACGGAGCTTCTGCTTGGGTATTCGCGGCAATCAATTGCTCGTAAGCGCCAATAAGCCCATCAATATTGGCTCGCCAACACCATGCCCCATCGCTGTTTTTTTCGAGGTTTTTCAATAAAAAACTGCGGGTGGATAACTCCCCCACATGCGGCTGCATCATTTTATCGGCATCAATACGGCTTGCAATAACCTCTAATTCTACCGCTCGAAAAGCCTCAAAGACATCGTTGTGGCGAGCGGTATACGCGACGGGTGCAATATCCGCAACGATGAGCTGATTCACTTTTTCGGGATATCGCAAAGCGATCTCCATACCCACCTTACCACCCAGGGAATGTCCCAAAATATGCGCACTATCAAGGTTATTCTCTCTCATCCACGCCACAACAGATTCCGCCAAAACAGGTAGACTAGTACTGTCGGTATGCGTCGAACGGCCATGATTAGGTAAATCGAGAGAGTAAATGCAATAACTGTCAGAGAGCTTTCGAGCAATCAGCCCTAAATTATCTAAAGAACCAAATAGGCCATGAATGACGATAAGCGCAGGCGCATTCTTATCGCCTATCTGGCGATGATAAATATAAGGGGCAGAAGAAATGGTAGCAGCAGTAGAAGGAAAAGAAACCACCACCATCAAGAATCGTTAATGGTCGGCTTGCCTGCACGATTTTCCCGCGTCGGAAACTGCGAGACATTACTCGCACCCTTTATGTCCGACACCTTCACCTGCCCTTCTTTCTCTACCTCATCGATACGAATAATCGACGGCATAGGGATATAAGAGCGCTTCACACCAGCAAACTCGCCTTTAAGCTTTTCTTCTGCCGGATCAACAATCATCTGCGTGCGCTCACCAAATAACAGCTCTTCAATTTCAATAAAGCCATACATATCGCTTTGGTAAATATTACGCGCGTAAATCTCGAAGACTTCACCTTCGTTGTAGTAAATCACTTTAAAGATTGATGTAGCAGAATCAGACATAATACTCTCTAACATTAAGAATCAAGCAGGGTTCTTAATATGGAGATAAACTCACGATATTACAAGCGACAACTCGACCTGCCAAAAGAATAAATCCCAAAACCCAACAAAAAGCCTGATATCCAAGATTGCCTATTGATATCAATAGGCTTAATAGGGTTAAATAGCCGACCTAGCTACACAGCAGCAACTTAATATGCACCCGT
>JBLHVA010000170.1:0-4292 GCA_047630005.1 Candidatus Endobugula sp.
ATGGTTACATAGTTTTTTACACCAACGGACTTGGGCATCGGCTTCAAAATAATTTTCATCTACGGGGATATATAAGTGTAGCCACTTTTCAGGTGCAATATATTCATGTGAATGAAAACTAACACCGCCTCGACTAATGTTCGTAATAAAATCCATATTACATTTTGTCGGTTGTTCGGTGATGCAATATTCCAACGGTATTTCTGAAGGATGTCTGATAAATTGTCGGTCTGTTTGATTCATAGCGCTAGGTGCCGGTGCGAATGTCACCCTGTGTGATGACTTACTTTAAGGATAGCACTTAAATCCTCTTTTCCTAGTTTTTCGTCAATTCTTTTACGCCTTTTTTTATAATTTTATCCACCACAATAAATACTAATAATCCCGCTACAATACCTATTACTGCATCAAATAAAAATGGGGTGATTAGCGTAATTATCGAGTGAAATGTATTTGCACTTTCAGTCAGTGATACGGATAAGTGATGTAAAAATGGGATGCCATGGCTAAGGATTCCGCCGCCCACTAAAAACATGGCGGCAGTGCCAAAAATAGATAGGCCTTTCATTAGATAAGGAGCTGTTTGTAATAAAGCTATGCCGAGTCCTCGTTGCAATCCAGTAATAAAGCTTGTCCCTTTGCACGAAAATAGAAACAGGCCCCAATTATCTAATCGCACAATGCCGGCAACTAAGCCATAAACAATAATGGTAATGAGAACGGCAATAATCGATAACACTCCGGCTTGTGTTGCGAAAGGTGCATTGGCGACCACGCCCAGGGTGATGGCGATAATCTCGGCAGAAAGAATAAAGTCAGTACGTATTGCGCCTTTGATTTTTTTCTTTTCAAATTCGAGAATGTCGATATCAGGTTTTTGAATAGCATTTTTTAGGTCTGCATGATGTTCTTTATTACCATCAGGGTGAAGCAAGTGGTGAAGAATTTTTTCAATGCCTTCGTAGCAGAGAAATAAGCCGCCAACAATCAGTAATGGGATGATGAGCCAAGGGATGAAAGCGCTAATGACTAACGCAGCAGGAACAAGTATAAGTTTGTTGATAAAAGAGCCCTTGGCAACCGCCCAAATAACGGGAAGCTCTCTGTCAGCTTTTATATCGGAAACTTGCTGTGCGTTTAAGGCTAAGTCATCGCCAAGTACTCCCGCCGTTTTTTTTGCGGCAACCTTTGCTAGTACAGCAACATCATCAAGCAATGCTGCTATATCGTCTATCAGTAGTAGTAAGCCGTGGGTAGCCATAAATTGTCTCGATGTTGATGTGGTTATTATAGTTGTCAATATGGTCATAATGCCAATGCATAGTGATTATAAACAATTACATCAGATATCAAAGTGGTAAACTAGGGGGTAAGGGATGACTTCCATTCGAGAATGATATAGGTTGAGAATATAGTGTCATGCAGTATGTAGATTGTATAGTGATTGGTGGAGGTGCGGCAGGCTTAATGTGTGCCGCCTCAGCGGCCAAGCGAGGAAAGTCGGTATGGATTTTAGATCACGCCAATAAGGTGGGTAAAAAAATCCTTATGTCAGGTGGTGGGCGCTGTAATTTCACTAATTACTTTATTGAACCAGAAAGCTTCTTATCAACTAATCCACATTTTTGTATTTCGGCGCTCAGACGTTACACCCAATATGATTTTCTGGAGTTGGTCGGTAAGTATAGCTTGTCTTATCACGAAAAAACGTTAGGGCAGTTATTTTGCGATAACAAAGCGAAAGATATCCTACATATCCTATTGGCGGAGTGTGATACAACCGGCGTGGTGATCAATACCCAGTGTGGGGTTAATGATGTAACGGCATGGAGTGCTAACAGGACTAAAATCCCTACGGAGGCCAACCCGCGTTTTGTTATGCAAACAGACCTTGGTGAAATCGCCTGCCACTCTATTGTGGTGGCAACCGGTGGTTTGTCTATTCCTACTATGGGTGCGACGGGTTTAGGTTATGAATTAGCGAAGCAGTTTGGTTTACGCGTAAAGCCACGTTATGCATCCCTCGTACCGTTTACTTTTAAAGATACAAAAGAAAGTTTGTTGTTGTCAACGATGCAGTCATTAGCCGGGGTTGCGTTGCCGGTGTCGGTAAGCTGCCAGCAGCAATCTTTTTCTGAAGCGTTGTTGTTTACCCATAAAGGCTTAAGTGGGCCGGCGATATTACAAATATCGAATTATTGGAATGTGGGTGATGTGGTCACTATTGATTTTTTACCGAATGAATCGTTAGGCGCTGTTTTGCAGCAGTGCCAGCAGGAAAATAGTAAATCGGAGTTGAAAAACATACTGTCTCGCTATATGCCTAAGCGTTTTGTTGGTGCGTGGCTCGATAGTCATCCATCGTTGTCTTTGTTAAGTAAAAAATCTATAGCGCAGTATAGTAAAGAAGATATTAGATTTCTGGCAAACTGCTTCCATGCTTGGGAGTGTGTGCCAGCAGGAACAGAAGGATATAAAACGGCAGAGGTAACGAAAGGCGGAGTGGATACCGACGATGTTTCTTCAAAAACATTTGAAGCTAAAAGTACGCCTGGCCTGTTCTTTGTCGGGGAAGTGTTAGACGTTACTGGTTGGCTGGGAGGGTATAATTTTCAGTGGGCATGGGCGAGTGGTTATTGTGCAGCTCAGTATGTGTAGTGATTGTTTTTAGAAATAAAAAAAACCGAAATTTTTATGTCTCGGTTTTTTTATGTAGACTATTATTTCTTAGTCTATTTTCTTTTCATGGATAAGAAAAATTCGTCATTAGATTTAAAGTCTTTTAATTTGTCGACTAAAAACTCAGTCGCATTAACGTCTTCCATGTCATGTAATATTTTTCGTAAGATCCATACGCGTTGCAATTCATCGTCTTTAATGAGTAACTCTTCACGGCGAGTGCCTGAACGACGAATGTTAATGGCAGGGTAGATGCGTCTTTCGGCTACTTTCCGATCAAGGTGTAACTCTTGGTTGCCGGTGCCTTTAAATTCTTCGTAAATCACCTCGTCCATTTTAGAGCCGGTATCAATCAGTGCGGTTGCAATAATTGATAAGCTGCCGCCTTCTTCGATATTACGTGCAGCACCAAAGAAACGTTTTGGTCTCTCTAGTGCATGAGCATCGACACCGCCGGTAAGCACTTTACCTGACGATGGGATAACGGTGTTGTATGCGCGAGCTAGACGAGTGATGGAATCTAATAAAATGATGACATCTTTTTTGTGCTCGACTAAGCGTTTAGCGCGTTCGATGACCATTTCGGCGACTTGTACGTGACGCGATGGAGGCTCATCAAATGTAGAGGCAACGACTTCGCCGCGAACTGAGCGTTGCATTTCGGTGACTTCTTCTGGACGTTCGTCAATTAGCAATACAATCAAATGGCACTCAGGGTTATTGCGCGTAATCGCTTGCGCAATATTTTGCATCATAATCGTTTTACCCGCTTTAGGTGGTGCAACGATTAATCCGCGTTGTCCTTTACCGATAGGCGATACCAAATCGATAATACGACCGGTTAAATCTTCGGTAGAGCCATTGCCCGATTCTAGCGTAAGACGATCATCGGGAAATAACGGTGTGAGGTTTTCAAATAAAATTTTGTTTTTTGAGTTTTCTGGTTTATCAAAGTTAATTTGATTGACTTTTAATAAAGCGAAGTAGCGCTCGCCTTCTTTTGGCGGGCGAATTTTTCCAGAAATCGTATCGCCGGTGCGCAGGTTAAAGCGACGAATTTGGCTTGGTGAGACATAAATATCATCTGGCCCAGCAAGGTAAGAGCTGTCGGCGGATCGTAGAAAACCGAAACCATCCTGTAATATCTCAAGTACTCCATCACCATAAATGTCTTCACCGCCTTTTGCATGGCGTTTAAGAATATTGAAAATAATATCTTGCTTGCGAGAGCGAGCAACATTATCTAATCCCATTTCCTTGGTTAATTTAATTAATTCTTCAATAGATTTGGCTTTTAGATCGGTTAAATTCATATAGAGTGTGCTTTGGTATTGTTTAGGAGTGAGGATGAGTGTTTCAAGAGGTAGTTAGCGATGATGTAATAACAATATTTTCTTTTATAAATTGTTGCTGATAAATTAGGCTATTACTTGAAGTGATCTAGTTAATGGTGGGATACATACTCAAAACGCCAAATACAGTATATTTGCGCTATAAAATAATAAGAGTAGGTAGCTTCCAGTGGTTATCGATATGACCCTGATGTGTAATTTTTATCTAGGGTGAACCACAAGTAATATTGAATTGTTAATCAGTATAGCGAATTTACAGAG
>JBLHVA010000171.1:0-3979 GCA_047630005.1 Candidatus Endobugula sp.
CTATTGTTGATTCCATTCGCGCCATGATCAGGACCAATACAACGCCACGACATATGCCCGCTAAAATACTTCAAGTGAGCGACATTCCTAAAACATATAGTGGGAAAATCACCGAAAAAATAGTTAATCAAATTGTTAACTACAATGAAAATAAAGCGAGCTTGAACCTTAATCAATTTATTATGAATATCGACACCATACAGAACCCAGAATCGCTAAACGCATACGTTAATAGGCCTGAATTATTCAGCTGATCATTCAGACCTGGCCCACGCCGCTAAGCATTCGTTTTGGCACTAGCTACTTTTGATTGATTCGGTTTACCCAAAATAGAAGTAATAAGATTACCTACTGGGATGAGCTTTTCTAGATCAATACCTGTTTCAATAGATAAGCCATTTAATAAATACACTACATCTTCTGTCGCCACATTACCTGACGCACCTTTTGCATACGGGCATCCACCTAACCCGGCAACAGAACTATCAATCGTTGCAATACCCCATTGTAAGGCTGCATAAATATTAGCTAATGCTTGGCCATAGGTATCATGAAAATGTACAGCTAATTTCTCAACGGCTATTGTAGAGGTCAACACCGTTAACAAACTATTTACATCAGCAGGGGTTGCCACACCAATAGTGTCGCCTAACGACACCTCATAACAACCCATATTCAGTAATTGCTCCGACACATCACGGACAACAGCAGCATCTATAGTACCCTCGTAAGGACAGGCAACCACACACGAAACATAGCCTCTGACGGGAACATTATCTGCTTTTGCTGCTTTCATTACGTCAAGAAAGCGACGAAGACTTTCCTCAATAGAGCAATTAATATTTTTTTGTGTAAAGCTTTCGGAAGCGGCACCAAATATTGCCACCTCATTAGCACCGGCTTGTATTGCTCGCTGATAACCTTGTAAATTTGGCACTAATGCACTGTAAATAGTCGCTGGGCTACGCAGAATACCGGCAAAAACAGCCGCTGAACTTGCCATTTGCGGTACCCATTTCGGGTTAACAAAACTACCCGCCTCGATATGAGAAATATTAGCCTGTGCTAAGCCATTAATTAAGGCGACCTTATCCACTGGTTCAATCAATTGCGATTCATTTTGCAAGCCATCTCTGGGGCCTACTTCAACAATCTTAACTCGGGAAGGTAAAGTCACCATCAACTCCTATCAATGTGTGTTTTTCAAAATACAATTTTTTAAATTATATGTTTTCACATCACACCTTTTTAAACTCTAACAGTAGTTGACCCGATGCGACTAAATCACCACTAGTATAATGAAAACTCACAACCCGACCATCATCTGGTGCAGTAATGCTGTGCTCCATTTTCATTGCTTCTACTATCATCAGCGTATCGCCTTTTTTCACCGTCTGCATAGGTTCAACTAATAAAGTCACCACGGTACCATTTAAGGGGGCGATCACACCTCCACCCTCACCGCTATCATCATGTGCAATATGACTATTTAAAGCAGTCAATTTATCCGTAATCAACACATTGCTATCCGTGTAAAAATGGTATTGCTCCGCACTCTCGACAACCTTACAATTAATCGTTTGATGTGGAAGTGTTATTGATAAAAATTGATTATTATCTAAACGTGCAGATAAGATGGGAATAACGCTGGAATCGGGCATTTGTATTGCGTACTCGCCATTTTCAGGCGATGTATAAATAATAAGATCAAATATCTCACCACCAATACATAAGCGCTGCAATTGGCTGTCACTCTGATTTAAGCGCAAACAAGAAACACTATCCCACGGCGATGCATTTGTTTCAGTCGATTTGTGTATTAGATTTTTATCCACTAGCAATGAATACACCGCATGTAAAATCAATGCTGTCGTCTGATCTTCATCGCTTTTGTTAAATAAACTGTCGTGATGTTTCTCAATAAAACCCGTATCTATATCTGCGCTTAGAAAATGGGCATGAGAGCTCAGTTTATATAAAAATTGTAAATTCGTTTTCACTCTACTTATATGACAATCCCTTAAGGCATCTTGCAAGCCCGCCAAGGCTTTTTCTCTATCTTCACCCCAGACAATTAGCTTGGCAATCATTGGGTCATAAAAAACACTAATATCATCTAAAACCGTCACGCCTGTATCCACACGGATCGCTGCACTCTCTTCAGGCATGGTAATGGTGGATAGTAATCCGCTCGCGGGTAAGAAATTATTTTCAGGATCTTCTGCATAAATACGTGCCTCAAAGGCATGCCCTGTAACGACGACATTCTGTTGCAACAAAGGTAGCCGTTCGCCATTTGCAACATTAATTTGCCATTCAACCAAATCTTGCCGTGTCACCATTTCGGTCACAGGATGCTCTACTTGTAGACGTGTATTCATCTCCATAAAGTAAAAATAACCATCAGCATCAAGTAAAAACTCAATCGTACCTGCACCATGATAGTTAATTGCCTTGGCCGCACGCACAGCCGTTTCACCCATTTCACGTCGAGTGGCATCACTAATATTTGGTGCGGGTGCCTCTTCTATAATTTTTTGATGCCGGCGTTGTACCGAACAATCTCGGTCAGCTAAGTAAACTGCATTATTATGTTGATCACAAAATATTTGCACTTCTACATGCCGTGGACTCATTAAATATTTTTCCACTAGCATGTCGTCATTGCCAAAAAATTTTAATGATTCTCGTTTTGCGGATTCAAGCGCTTGATCAAACTCATTTTCAGACCATACTTGACGCATCCCCTTTCCACCGCCACCCGCTGAAGCTTTTAATAACACTGGGTATCCTATTGTATTAGCAGCTGCTTTTAATATAGCGGGGTCTTGATCCTTTTCGTGATAACCGGGCACAAGAGGAACACTAGCCTCCCCCATAATTTTTTTCGCCGCTGATTTCGAACCCATTGATACAATAGCTTCCGTAGATGGGCCGATAAAAATAATATTATGGGTATCGCACGCCTCTCTAAAAACAACATTCTCACTTAAGAAGCCATAACCGGGGTGAACTGCATCAGCGTGGGTTTCTTTTATTGCTGTAAGAATTTTATCAATATTTAAATATGATTCACTTGCTGTAGACGCGCCGATATAAACACTTTCATCTGCCATTTTCACATGAACAGATTGCATATCTGCATCTGAGTAAACAGCCACTGTTGATACACCCATTTTTTTTGCTGTTTTAATAATCCGGCAAGCAATCTCGCCTCGGTTAGCAATTAATATTTTTTTTATCATAGGATGCTTTCGTTAAAGGTTATAAGGATTGAAAGAGTCACGGTCACTTTTTTCGCTTCTTAATAAATGCCTGCAAACCTTCTTGACCTTCTACCGATGTGCGAATACTCGCAATACGCTCACAGGTCTCTGCGATTAAAGATGCATCTATTGGGCGATTCCTTACTTCTGCGACTAATTTTTTAGCCGCTGTCATCGCTTGGGGGCGATTGGTTAATAATACCTCCACTAAAGCTTCGGTCGTTTTTTCTAACGCAGATTCAATCACACACTCAGAAAGCAAGCCAAGTGTTAATGCAGTACTCCCATCAAAGGCTTCTGCTGTTTGAAAGTATCGGCGTGCTGCACGAGATCCCATTGCAGCAATGACATAAGGACTAATCGTCGCCGGAATTAAACCTATTTTCACCTCACTCAAACAAAACACACTGTTATTTGTACCAACGGCTATATCACAGCAACTCACCAAGCCCACTGCTCCGCCATATACCCCACCGTTTACATTCGCAATAGTCGGTATAGGTAAGGTATCTAATAGATGTAGCATTTCAGCCAGTGATGCGGCATCACGAACATTCTCTTCATAAGTAAAATTTACCATTCGTTGCATCCATTGCACATCAGCACCCGCTGAAAAATCTTTGCCATTAGACGTTAATATCATTACTCGAGCAGAGTTTTCTATGACAAATGTAAACGCCTCAATCAACTCAACAATCATCGCATCATCAAAT
>JBLHVA010000172.1:0-3852 GCA_047630005.1 Candidatus Endobugula sp.
TTCGTACAAACAATAGGGTTTAAATTTCAGTCTGACATTTTCGTCGTAGAGTTTAATGAGAGCGATATAGTCACTAAAACGAAGCTATCATCTACTGGTCAATTATAAAGACTCTTATGAACCTTCGCGCCCATCACACGACAAAGACGATACAGTAAATGAAGTAACGCACTACTTTCTTCACTGTATCATCACATCTTAACTAATCACCTAAACTGTTTTAACCGTATCTAAATGATTCAGCCCGAGGGCTTTAATGACGGTTCCTTGAACCGGTATGACAGCATCATTAATCGTATCGGCACCAAAGCTATTACCGACTACCGTACGGATGCCGCGCTCGCCTTTAGGTGTATCTATTAAATTAACAATCGCTTTCGCCACGTCATGTGGATTAGGCGCTTCAGCCGATTCAAATGCCGACATAAAATGCTCAAACATAGCACCAGGAATATCGCCGATGCTGCCATAGCTTTCCGTGCAATCAGTATCAACTGGTTGGATAACACTGTCATACATCTGAGTTGGATACGCACTAGGCTGTACTAGAACCACATCCACACCAAACTGCGATACTTCGTAACGAAGACTATCGGTTAGAGCCTCAACAGCGTATTTACTCGCACCATACATGCCAAAGAATGGAAACGTCACTCGCCCTAATATAGACCCTATATTAATAATTAAGCCGTCACCCTGCGCACGCATAAGAGGCAATACCGAACGCGTCACCCGATGCAAACCAAATACGTTAACATCAAATAGCGCTGTCATTTGTTCCGTCGAGAATGCTTCGGTTATACCTGCAGAAGCAACACCCGCATTATTGATTAGCACGTCTACACCACCTGACTTTTCCTTGATTACGTCAACGGCTAGCGTAATCGATTGTTGATCTGTCACGTCTAATTCAAGAACATGCACCCCTTTGGCTGTTAGCTCGCTAGCGTGTTGATTATTTTTCCCCAATGGATCGCGCATAGAAGCAAACACCGTATGCTTTTCGTCAGCAAGCGTTATCGCCGTATCACGGCCGAAACCAGTAGAGGCACCAGTAATAAGTATGATTTTGGACATATTAATTTCCTAAGCAATATATTTATCAATAATCCTATCACCGCCATAAAACGAGAGCTGCACAAGATGTGTACCCAATCATTACGGCGGTGCAGGTCGAAAAACAGATACTGACATATACCTTTAATGCAAAAAACAGTATTTAATTCAAAATGTTTGTGTTTATAATTCACAAATGAAACATTTACCCAATATAGAACTATTCGTAAAAGTCGTAAAAGAAGGCAACTTTTCCACGGTCGCTCGCTCACTGGGAATTAGCCCATCGGCAGTATCTAGGCAAATATCCCAGCTAGAGAAAGAACTGGGCGGACGCTTATTTCAGCGCACCACCCGCAAGCAAAGCCTTACTGAAGCGGGAGAGATATATTTTCAGCATGCATTGCAATTAGTTGAAGATATAGAGGTAGCAAAACTCGCCGTGAAAGGCATAACAGATAAGCCTTCTGGTAATTTACGCATTACCGCAGAAGCTGACTTTGCACTCGCATTTATTGAGCCTATCTTGCCGGATTTTTTAGCGCTATATCCTGAAGTACAGATATGCCTGCATATGAGTTCCAACCTGCAAGATTTGATTGATAACAACTTAGACTTAGCTATACGCGTCGGCCACTTAAGAGACTCCAGTTTAACCGCACGCAAACTGGCAGACAGCACGTCGATAGTCTGTGCGAGCCCTGCATACCTCAGAAAATACGGCGAGCCCACTCATCCTATCGACCTTAAGACACATAGCTGCCTCTCTTTTAATACGCAATTAGGGAGCAATTATTGGCGATTCGAGGCAGAGCAAAAACCAATCGTGGTGCCCGTCAATGGGCGCTTAAACGTAAACGGCGTATCCTTCCTGCGAAAAGCAGCACTCAACGACCTTGGCATTATTTTGATCCCAACATGGGTGATACGCGACGAACTGACCCAGCAACGCCTAATACCCGTACTGAAAGAATTCCCACTCGTCCCTCACAGTACACCCATTAATGCCATCTTTACGCACAAACGACAGCTCGCACCAAAAACACGTGCCCTGATTAATTTTTTGAGCGAACGAATACAAAAAGTTTAACTGTTGAACAGAACATCAACAAAATAAACCTCCGCAGAGACTTTTGCGATAGGCTTACAAAAGACAACAAAAATGCTGTTGCGAAAAATAAAAACAGATGTAATATCTATAGCAATAGCCATCACGCTGACCGTACTGAAAGACAAAAAGCTATACATTTAGAAACCAAGTATTAGAGAGTATAGAATATGAGCATTGCATTAGTCGGCGATTTTAATGAAGAGATTCCGGCTCACAAGGCAATACCTCTTGCCATCTCAAAGACTGCGCCGGCATTAGATTACCAATGGATACATTCAGATGATATTGATGTTAATAAACTTGAGGGATTCTCTGGTTTTTGGTGTGTGCCCGCTAGTCCCTACTCGAATATGGAAAATGTATTAGCTGTTATTCAATATGCTCGCACAAAAAACATTCCTTTCCTTGGAACGTGTGGTGGCTACCAACATGCCGCGTTAGAATACGTCCGCAACGCACTGGGTTACGCCGAGGCGAGTAATGCTGAAGTTACTCCAGATACTACTATGCCGCTTATATCTGCATTATCGTGTAAGTTATATGATGTGAAAAAATCAGTCAGTTTAGTTAAAGGCAGTTTTCTTAAGAAAATATGCGCAAGTGATCGTATTGCTGAAGAATATTATTGTGGTTACGGTATAAACCCTCGCTACCGTAGAATATTTGAAGGTAGCGACCTCTCTTTTTCTGCTCACGATGAAGACGGCGATCCAAAAGCGCTGGAAATCACAAAAAATAATTTTTTTATTGGCACCGCATTCCAACCAGAAAGATCTATCTTTTCAGGCACTATACACCCAATAATTCAAACCTTTTTAGCATCTGCAAGCTTCACGTAACAACAATAGGACTCATATAAATGTTGGACATCCAAACTTGGATTATATTTGTATCCTCAGCCTTAGCCCTAGCGTTTGCTCCAGGGCCGGGAATGCTCTACGTGCTGTCTCGAACAATGTCTGGTGGCAGGTCTGCTGGTATAGCCTCGACTGTGGGCTCTGCAGGCGGCGGAATGATCCATGTATTTGCTGCGGCTTTAGGTGTTTCAGCGTTATTGGCAACCTCTGCTATTGCATTCTCTATCGTAAAATACCTAGGCGCTGCTTTTTTAATCTTTCTTGGAATAAAAATGATTATCGCTGCGCTAACAACAACAAAGCAAAATATAACACCAGAAAAAATCAAAAAAGAAACAAAGGCCAATTTCAACTCATTACTTTATCAAGGTATAATTTCTGAAATACTGAACCCTAAGACGGCTATTTTCTTTTTGGCATTCATTCCACAGTTTGTACAACTAGAAGTGGGAAATGTTTTTGGCCAGTTTTTATTATTAGGTACTATCGTCGTTATATTTAACACCCTGCCGGACTTTATCATCTGCTTTTTCTCAAAACCCATCGAGAAATTATGGCAAACCAGCTCAACATTTAGAAAAACACAGCAAGCAACTTCTGGCATTGCCCTTATTGGACTGGGGGCTTATTTAGCGATGTCTAGCTCTAACCACCCTCCCCTCCAAAGCACTTAAGGCACTTACAAATAATACACGAAGCATTAAGCGAGCAGTAAATCAACATCACACCGTAAAAAGGAAAATAACCACATGCTAACGAACGACACTAAAGCCTCAATTGATGAAAGTGTACTGTGCTGGCTAGCGACCGCGACAGTAACGGCGCACC
>JBLHVA010000173.1:0-3735 GCA_047630005.1 Candidatus Endobugula sp.
CAACAATGCTACCTTTTCACCGGCAACCGCTTTACGTACACTGATGCCGCCAGATAACTTATCAAAATCAAACGCATGCATTGGTTGCCCTAATTCAAGCAACACATAATTAGTCGTATCAACAACGATATCTTTACTATTTAATCCTGCACGACGCAAACGTTCTTGCATCCATAACGGTGTAGGCTGACTTAAATCAATACCCCGAATAATACGTCCCACATAGCGGGGGCACATATCCACTACATTTAATTCAACAGGGAATACATCGTCAATTGTTGCTGTCACTGGGATTATTTTTGGCTCATTAACTGCCAGACGATTCAATACACCCACATCTCTCGCGATACCTTTTAGCGATAAGCAATCACTGCGATTAGGTGTTAGATCGATATCAATAATGCTATCATTCAGGCCTAAATAATCATTCAGATCGGTGCCTACTGGCGCATCTATAGGCAACTCCCATAGACCAGAATCATCATCTCCTAGCTGTAGCTCGGTTTGGCCGCACAACATACCAAAGGACTCAATACCTCGCAGCTTGGCTTTTTTAATTTTAAAATTTTCTGGCAATACTGCACCGACGGTCGCAAAAGGGATTTTAAGACCGACATTGGCATTAGGCGCACCACAAACCACTTGGGTAAGTTCATCACCCTGTCCTGCGACCTGACATACACGCAATTTATCTGCATCAGGGTGCTGTTCGACAGAGATGATTTCGGCCACGATAACGCCACTCAACTGACCCGCAAGACTTTCGATAGCATCTACTTCTAAACCGGCCATGGTAATCTGATCGGCGATTTCCTGTGTGGTTAATTCTGGGTCAACCCACTCTCGTAACCATGATTCACTTATTTTCATTTGTTTGTCTAGCCTCAAGCTACAAGCATCAAGCTGTAAGTATCAGTCACAATATCGACTTATTGACTGGCACTGACCGCTCACGCTTAATTAAAATAATTGTCTACAACTTCTATCGCAATCTATATCTCAACGTAAGATTGTTTCTAAATGCCGTTTCAGCATCAACCACCAAAGTTGTTTTGTTACTTTTTTTGTTACATGCGGCTAACAGCTTGCCGCCTTTCTCATTTAAAACTGCTGTAAAAATTTCAAATCGTTTTCGAAGAACAAACGTAAGTCGTTCACGCCGTAGCGCAACATAGCTAAACGCTCCACACCCATACCAAATGCAAAACCACTGTATTTTTCTGTATCGATGCCGCTAGAAGTGAATACATTAGGATGCACCATGCCGCAGCCCATCACTTCTAACCAACCGGTATGACTGCATACTCGACAGCCATCACCACCACAATTAGTGCACTGAATATCCACTTCAGCAGAAGGCTCGGTAAACGGAAAATACGAGGGCCGAAAGCGAACGGGGATATCGGCTTCGAAAAAACGTTTAAGAAACTGATCAACCGTACCTTTTAGATCCGCAAAACTAATTTGCGTATCGACCAGCAAACCTTCTACCTGATGAAACATCGGTGTATGCGTTAAATCAGAATCGCAACGATAAACTCGTCCCGGGCAAATAACACGAATAGGCGGCTCTTTATTTTCCATGGTACGAACTTGTACTGGCGAGGTATGTGTTCTTAATACATATTCTGCATATTGCTCAGCGGCGTTTTCGTCAGCCAATGGCAAACTGTTTTTATCTACGTAAAACGTATCGTGCATCGCACGAGCTGGATGATGAGCAGGAATATTAAGTGCTTCGAAATTATGATAGTCATCTTCGACTTCCGGCCCCTGTTCGACGGTGTAACCTACCGCAGTAAAGATTTCTTCAATACGTTGCAGCGTTTTAGTAACGGGATGTAGGTGGCCTCGACCATTTGCTCGACCCGCTAAGGTGACATCAATGGTTTCAGATGCTAGCTTTTGATTAATAGCCGCTTGCTCCAAGTTATCTTTCTTAACTTGAATGGCATGCTGTACCTGCTGCTTAGCTTCATTAATTTTTGCACCTGCAGCTGGACGCTCTTCATTGGATAACTTACCCAAGGTCTTCAACAACGCGGTTAATTGACCTTTCTTACCCAAGTAATCAACTCTTATCTGGTCTAGTGCCGACAAGTCATCCGTTTGTGCAACAAGGTTTAGCGCTTCGTCTGTCAACGCTTGTAGATTTTCCATTTACACTCACCTGTAAACTAAAGAAGTCAGCGCAGATAAGGGCCGCTCCTTTAAAAAATTTAATTCGTAAACAAAAAAGGGAAAGGCTCTTCAGCCCTTCCCCTCTTTGATTGCTGAATAATTCAACAACACATACGTATTCTCTCTAAAGAGAAATGATTACGCTAATGCCGCTTTCGCTTTTTCAACAACCGCTGCAAATGCAGCTTTATCATGTACTGCAAGATCTGCTAGCACGCGACGGTCTAAAGCAATCTCTGCTTTTTTAAGTCCAGCAATCAACTGGCTATATCTCATACCCAAAGCACGAGACTGTGCATTAATACGAGTAATCCATAAAGCACGGAAGTTACGTTTCTTAACACGACGGTCACGATAAGCGTATTGACCCGCTTTAATAACTGCCTGCTTAGCAACACGGAAGATACGCGAACGCGCTCCGTAATAACCTTTTGCTTGCTTTAATATCTTTTTGTGACTTTTGCGTGCCACAACGCCACGTTTTACGCGCGCCATAATAGTTCTCCTAAAAATGAATTCTAAAGATTAATCCGGGTTAAGCGACGCGATTAGTTCGCACGAAACATACGATCAATTGCCGGTTTGTCAACTGCAGCAACGAGGCTAGTGCCACGTAACTGACGTTTACGTTTTGTCGTCATTTTAGTAAGGATGTGACTTTTATGTGCACTTTTACGCTTGTAGCCAGAAGCAGTTTTCTTAAAACGCTTCGCAGCTCCACTATGTACTTTAGCTTTTGCCATGAGAATAAACTCCGCATTTGGAATCAGATAATCTGATTTAGGTTAATATAATAAAGTAAGTAGGCAGCTAAAAGCCCGATCATGTAGACCAGTGTGCCTCTAAAAATAGTGATTAAGGCGTGGTAGTAAGGAAGCAACGCGCGCAAAACCGGAATGTACACTAGTACATGAGGATTTGAGCACGATGCTGACGCAGCTACCGCGTCTTAAGTGCGTTTTTAGGGGTGCACTAATTACTTCTTCTTTTTTGGGGCCATTACCATAATAAGCTGCCTTCCTTCCATTTTCGGAAATTGCTCTACAGTAGCGAGCTCAACCAAGTCTGTTTCGATACGTTTAAGCATCTCCATCCCTAGTTCTTGGTGAGCCATTTCACGACCGCGGTATCGTAGTGATACTTTGGCCTTATCCCCATTTTCTAAGAAGCGTATAAGGTTGCGTAGTTTTACCTTATAGTCTCCCTCGTCCGTCCCTGGGCGAAATTTCATTTCTTTTACTTGCTGCTGTTTTTGCTTTTTCTTCGCAGCTGCTTTGGTTTTTTTCAATCCAAAAAGATGCTTACCATAGTCCATGACCTTACAAACAATAGGGGCAGAGTCCGGTACGATTTCAACCAAATCTAAAGTAGCCGCTTGAGCTACTTTTAAGGCTTCATCCAAAGATACTACGCCAACCTGTTCACCATCAGCACCAATCAAACGTACTTCAGTGGCTTCAATTTGTTCGTTAATACGCGCTTTTTTAGAGCGTCCTTTAGAATTGTCTGGTCTATTAATGGTAATACCCTCTTTGTTTGACCTATATGGCCGAT
>JBLHVA010000174.1:0-3713 GCA_047630005.1 Candidatus Endobugula sp.
CGGCATAAACTGCTGTAATCTTGAGCCTTAGAGCTAAGCAACATTACACTATGATAAACTGTGCTCAAATGTATTAGGTTCAGTTTTATGTCTTTATCCCAATGTACTTGTTGCAGTAGTAAACCAGCGGCTAAATGTTGTTTGCCTTTTCTGCAGCAACAAAAATATCCTCCCACACCTGAAAAACTCATGCGTTCTCGATTTTCTGCTTATGCCTTAGGCGGATACGGCGACTATTTATTGTCCACGTGGTTACCGGCAATGGCGCTAAACGTGAATGCCATAGACCTTTCCCATCGTGATACCGATTGGCAATTCTTAGAAATACGGGCACATTCACAAAAAGCAGATGATGGCTATGTTGAATTTGTAGCAACGTATAATGATGATAATAACCAGCTTCAACGCTATCATGAAAAATCTGTTTTTAAACGGGTAAAAGGGCGGTGGTTATATGTAGGAATTGAGGTGGACGTATCCTAAAATAAAGTGGTGAATAGATTTTTATGATAGGGAAAAAATATGTTGCGTTTGTTAGGTAATATTTTGTGGTTTGTCCTAGGTGGTTTTGTGATGGGTCTCATGTGGTTTTTATTAGGTCTGTTGGCATTTATTACCATTGTTGGTATTCCTTGGAGTAAGGCTTGTTTTGTAATAGGTAATTTTGCGCTTTGGCCTTTCGGTAAGGAGCCAGTCAACAGAAAAGATATAAGTGAAAGAGATGACTTAGGTACGGGTGCTTTAGGTTTTTTAGGTAATGTGATTTGGTTTTTTTTGGCAGGTATTTGGTTGGCGATAGGTCATCTTGTTTCCGCAGTGGCTTGCTTTGTAACGATTATCGGTATTCCCTTTGGTATTCAGCATATTAAATTAGCGGTTATTTCTTTAGCGCCGATTGGTCAAACCATAGTAGATAGTGATTCCTTAGGTAAATAATATGACAGATAAAAATTTACTTTCTGGCCTTTATAAGCACTACAAAGGTCAGGATTATCAAGTAATAGAGGTCGCCCGCCATAGTGAAACACAGGAATGGTTAGTGGTATATCGCTGCCTATATGGAGATAGCTCTTTGTGGGTGCGTCCCTATGATATGTTTGTTGAAACAGTTTTGATTGATGGTGAAGAGAAACCACGGTTTGAATATATTAAAGCAATGGTATAGACGTAATGGCGTTGTAAGATGATGTAAAATAAGCGGTAGAATAAAATAATAGGATCTTATTTTGATAGAAAAAAATGATTGCTACTGGATGCAGAAGGCCTTGTTATTAGCGCAGCAAGCGGCTGATATTAATGAAATTCCAGTGGGTGCTGTAGTTGTTAAAGATAACGAAATTATTGGTGCTGGCTTTAATCAGCCGATAAGTCTTTGTGATCCTACTGCCCACGCGGAGATACAAGCATTGCGCAATGCGGCGAACCATATTGGTAACTATCGCTTAAACGGCGCAGTGTTATATGTGACCTTGGAACCTTGTGGAATGTGTGCTGGCGCGATAGTACATAGTCGTATTGCACGATTAGTTTATGGTGCCACAGAGCCAAAAGCGGGCGTTATAGTTAGTCAAACCCAGCTGCTAGATAAAACATACCTTAATCATAAAGTGTTATATCAAGGTGGTGTCTGTGCTAATGAATGCTCAGCAATAATAAGTAATTTTTTTTCTCGTCGCCGTGCAGAAAAAACAGCAATTTCTAATAACTTATAACAATAAACCACTAAAGGTATTGTACTTTAGAATCTATTTTTCCTGTGGATTAACCTATCCAGAAATCATTATTTAAAAAATTCAGATTGGATTAAGGCTGAGCTGTATCTACTGCTACCACTTCTTCTTCGGTAGCCTCTTCAATAGCCACAGTAACTTCTTGCCTACGCACATTCTCGTGATGCCAAATTAAAATATTATGGTAGTTTCGAATACGTTTAACGTAAGTAACGGGTTCCCATCCGCGAGCATAGCCGTGGCGAGTGGTTCGGTAATACTTGGGCTTTGCGAGTAAGGGCAAGTATTGTTTAACATCACCCCATAGGTTGGGATCTTTGCCATCTCGTTGTGTGAGGACGCGAGCGTCTTCTAAATGCCCAAGGCCAACATTATAAGCAGCTAATGCCATCCACGTTCTGTCGGGTTCTTGAACGCCTTTTGGAATACGTTTACGCATATTAATGAAATACTGCGAACCGCCTTCAATACTTTGTTGGGGGTCTGTTCTGTCTTCAATGCCTAAACCTTTAGCGGTTCGATTGGTTAACATCATCAAGCCGCGAACACCGGTATAAGATTTAGCATCCTCATTCCATAATGATTCTTGATAGCTAATGGCAGCTAAAAATAGCCAGTCTAATTCGTGCTGGCTTGCACTGGCTTTAAAAAAGTCTACCCATTTTGGTAGACGTTTTTCAATTCGCTTGACGAAGGCAAGAGCATTACCTTCGTCAACGGCAGGTTTGCTAAAATATTTTTCAGTTAGCGCGGTAATTTTTCCATCGTCTATTGATCGAGCAAGAAAGCGGTTAGCGGCGTTAAATAAACTGTTGTCGCTTAATGTTGGAAAAGCCCATGCTATGTCGTCTTCCTCGGCTAAAAGAAAAGCGACACGTGCGCGGGGGAAGATGACGCTATTCGTAATAAAGGTTGTTGAGTCGGCAAAGGTAATGTCGGCTCGTCCAGTGTGTACTAGTTCTAGCATGCCAGCCATGTCTGAATTAGGTATTTCTCGCCACTGTAAATCGGGATAGTTTTTTTGTAGCTTTTTTAATGTGGTGACATGAGAGCTATTAGCAACAACGGCAATATCTTTGTCCAATAGATCATCTATTGTTTTAGGTTTGCGCATATCTCGTTGATAAATGATTTGTTGCGTCGGGTGCAGATAGGGGGTTGAAAAACGAATATCTTTTTCTGAGATTTGCTTTTTCCCGCTGGGGATCGCAATGCCAGCAGCAGCAAAGTAACCGTTTTTATTCGTTATGCTACTAATCATTTGTTCGCGGTTATTGACATCAATAATGCTCAGCTCTACACCTAACTCTTCGGCAAAGGCATAAGCCAGTTCGTATTCGAACCCGGTATTACCAAAGGGGCCTTCATAAAAAGTAGAAGGGCCATTGGAAGACACAATTTGCAAAACGCCGCTATCGACTACCTTCTCTAATACTGTTGGTGGAGTACTGCTCGTTAAAAAGAGTGGCATGGCGCATAAGATGCAGGTGCCCACAAAAATAATCACACGATTAATGACGGTAGTCTTGGAGTCTGTAGTCGATTCACTGTTATTCATTGTGGTTTTCAGGCTCCTCTTGATATGTTCTCGATACCCTTTCGAGGTTATACGGTGTTAATGATAAGCACATTAATCAGTATACCCGATTGCTTCGCTTGCTAGGCCGATTCTTTGTAATACTGCTATGCGGGAAGATGATTTTTCCTTGATGAATCATCAGCTTTCAGCCATTTTTGCTGCCAATTACAATGAAATCCAGTACAATATGCGCTTTTTTAGAGGCGGTAGATACTATTGAATAGATAGTCGATAGTTAGCGTAATAAAGAGCGAAATAGATATTGTTTCGCTACCTATTCATTCTCCGTCCCATATCAAGTGATTCTACGTTAAAAGGCCGCCAATCAACATGTTGACTCTTCCGGGCGCAGCAGCGCTTTCTTCATTTCGTATCGAAAAAATCCTCCATGATCTACGTGAGAT
>JBLHVA010000175.1:0-3679 GCA_047630005.1 Candidatus Endobugula sp.
TCAACTTATCTACCCAAACGCTATTCCGAGATCAAAAAAATTCCCTTACAGCAAGCAAAAGCCCAATTACATCAACATATCCATTCGCTAGAAGGCACCCTAAACTGGTATTGCTTAGATTACTGGAGCGAAGCGCTAGAAATTAACATTGGCGAATTAAAAGCTGAACCGGCGATAAAACACAAGATAGCTGAACGCCCGCACACGCTAGCATTTTTGCAATTCCTACAACAACAAAAAAAACACGTCGTTTTAGTCACCAATGCTCACCCAATTGGACTCAACATGAAGTTAGCGGCCACTTCTTTTGGAGAACATTTACACCACATCATCTCTTCTCATCAATTTAATGCGCCAAAAGAAGAACAGCACTTCTGGCGATGCCTAGCCAAACATTTATCTACAGTCACTGACGACCGCCCCTCTTTCGACCCAGCAAAAACTTTATTTATTGATGACAATGAGAGCATACTAAAAGCAGCAGACACCTATGGCATTGCTTACACTATCGGGATTCATCAGCCGGACAGTACGATCACTCGGCAGCTCGCAATACCGAATGCCATTCAACATTTCACTGAAATCATGCAATAGGCAATGAGCTATATGGAAAAGATACGTATTGACAAATGGCTATGGGCAGCACGTTTTTTCAAAACTCGCAGCTTAGCTAAACAAGCTGTTGAGGGCGGGAAAATACATTGCGATGGGAAGCGAGTAAAGGCAAGTAAAGACATTGTCGTAAATACGCAACTCACTATTCGACACGGCTGGGATGAAACAACCATTACCGTTCTTGAACTATCCGATAAGCGTCGTGGCGCGCCGGAAGCCGCTATTCTCTATGAAGAAACAGCTGATAGCGTCGAAAAACGCGCCAAAAATGAAATTCAGCGTAAATTACTAAATAGTGCTTCAGGCTTACAAACCGATAGCCGTCCCACTAAGAAACAGCGGCGACAAATACATCAATTTAAAGAGATGATGGACAATATTGAATAGGCGTACCATGGCACACCTATTCAATATTGCAGTGGCAAAACAGAGGAAAAAACAACTACACTTTAAAGCTACCGATCATTGTTCTAAGTCGATTGGTTGCTGTCTCTACTGATGTACTTATTTTCAACGCTTTCGATGTCACGATATTGGTATCACTTGCCAAGCTAGCAATACGAGTGATGTTTTCACTCACCGATTCAGACACTTGCGATTGCTCACCCACGGCCAGTGCCGTTTGTGAATTCATACTGTTTAGCGAACTAATATGGCCCGCAATAACCGATAAGTTATTCACTGCATCGTTCGCCATAGCAACCGCATTTTTACTCGTCGTTGTACCACCATCCATTACTTTAACCGCTTCACCTGCACTTTCTTGCAAGCGCTCAATCATGGTTTGAATTTCGCCCGTACTCTGCTGAGTCCGACCCGCTAAAGCTCTTACCTCATCGGCCACAACCGCAAAGCCTCGTCCTTGCTCACCCGCACGGGCCGCTTCAATAGCTGCATTCAGTGCTAGCAAGTTAGTTTGTTCCGCAATGCCTCTAATCACATCAAGTACCGAGCCAATATCATTTACTCGATCCTGTACTGAGGCAATACTTGTCGTGCCGTTGGCAAAGTCATTTGCCAAACTTTCTACCACATCGACGGTATTGGAAATCATGGTGGTCGCTTCAACCACTTCTTTATTGGCCGTTTCAGTAAATTCAGCAGCTTCATTAGCATTAGATGCCACCTCTGTTGCCGTGACACTCATTTCATTAACGGCCGTCGCGACCATATTAGTCTCATCTTGCTGGGTACTCACTAATTCCGAGCTTTTATCAACGATATACTTCAACTCAACCACGGCTTCGGATAATGCGTCATTGGTTGAAGCAGAATCTATCACCATATTTTGGATACGTTCGACAAATTTATTGAAGTAGCGAGATAACGTGCCAATCTCTCCTGCTGCCGTTTCTGGCAAGCGCTTTGTTAGATCGCCATCTCCCATCGAAATCTCACGCAGAGCGGTGACTACCGCATCTATCGGTCTAGAGACCAAAACCTTCATTAACAGCACAATAATACTGACTAGCAATACAATAGATAACAAGGTCTTACCTAATGCGACCAGAATAAGCTGGGAAAGCTCGGCTTCAATATGATCCGTGCTGGTGACAAAGAACAAATGCCCTACTTCACGAATTTTACTGCCATCCTTGTAACGCAATGCATATTTCTTCAAGCTAGGATCGTCAGTCTCAATATCGCTAACCTGTTTAGGCTTACCGTCCTGCCCCAGTGTATATGCATCAAACAACTGTCCTTCAGCATTAATGACGCCCACAACGTTAATACCTGGAACCTTCAAGTTACTTCGCAGTGCACTGGTAATGGTTTCGGATTCGTAATTCCACAATGCTGTTGATACGGTGCCTGATAAGCTATTCACGACTAGCGTTACCCGCTCCTCCTGATTATTATACAAGCGTGATGACATGTCTTGATAATCATAGGTGCCATAAATAGAAAACAATAAGGCTACGATAATGAAGACACCGATACTAAATTTTGCTGCTAAACCGTGAAACATGATTTCTTTTCCTCGACGAGTTAAAATCCACTCTCTGTCTACTAATGGTAGAAGATAATTTTTTATTGTCGAAGAAATAACAGCTTTATTTGCCAATATGCCGCTCTAATAGCTCTTTTACATTTAAGCGATCTATTAATTAACTCTGAAATTACGTAAATTCGTCATAAATAATGGCAGCGACATACAATATTTTATATATCAACATCATAATAGCCACCACAACTAACAGCCTAATATTAAGCGACCCCTTATGACACAAGCCTCTCACGACCAGCTCCACCGATTTATCTTTGATGATAGCGATATCCGGGGCGAAATCGTCACTTTGGCACGATCCATTGATGACGCCTTTGCCCATCAAGATTACCCCGCCCCCATCAAACATCTTCTAGGAGAATTTTTAACCGCCGCGGCGCTACTCTCCAGAACCCTAAAGTTTGCTGGATCACTCTCATTACAAGCTAGAGGCGACGGAGATTTACCGCTAATCATGGCAGAGGTCAACCACCAGAAAAAAATTCGCTGTGTGGCCCAAGCCAACACTCCAGAAGGCCTAGAGAATCGCAGCCTCGCCTCACTGCTGGGGAAAGGCATCTTATCCATTATTATTGATCCCGACAAAGGCGAGCGCTACCAAGGCATTGTTGCGCTAGAAGGAGACACATTAGCCCAATGCTTAGAAGCCTACTTCTTACATTCAGAACAGCTACCTACCAAAATATGGCTCTCGGTGGAAAGTAGTGGCCATAATAGCGCCGTAGCGTCTGGGATGTTATTACAACGGCTGCCACAACAGTTGGCCAGCATAGAAGAAAACCAAGAGATCTGGGAAACACAGTCTCACCTAGCCAGCACCGTATCGAATGAAGAACTATTGTCGCTAGATCATAAAACCTTACTCACACGACTCTTCCACGAACGCGGCGTTCGAGTCTTTGAAGCAGAGCCTATAGCCTTTAGTTGTAGCTGCTCAAGAGAGCGAACTAACCAAACGCTCACGCAATTAGGGCAAGCAACACTTCAAGACATTATTGAAGAAGAGGGTGAACTGATAGCCGACTGCCATTTTTGCGGCTTTCAATACCATTACAG
>JBLHVA010000176.1:0-3665 GCA_047630005.1 Candidatus Endobugula sp.
GGAAGCAAGCCAATGGCCCAGCAGCCATGCCTGTCGCAGCCTCTTCAGCAATTCCGTATCGGGGAGCAAACATACGCGTACCAGCATCACGGCCACCCACCTTGGTTTCAGTAGTGAACACGTAAAAACCAATGAGGTCGTGCTTGTCAGAAATCACGCTAATCTGATCTTGATTAGGCTGTATTGCCGCTAACGCTGCCTCGCTATCAACCCCAATAAGAATAAACGAATTACCCGTATTCACTAATGCAGGGGAAGCTATTAATTGATCTACGGTTAATCCGAGCGAGGATAAAATAGCAGCCTCATCATCCACAACACTTTCATAGCGTGGAGCTGACTGCTCCATAAAGGCTTGGCCTTTTTGAATAATGATTTCGCGCGGCCCATCAACGGTTTGCTTGGAAGAGCGCCCGGTGAAACCAAGGCCCGTTCCCACCAACCCTTGCTGAGAAAGGTAACTGAAAGTGGCAATAGTCGCATGACCACAATGCGCTATTTGTCGTGTAGGGGTGTAGAAGTCGAGAGTGAACTCAGAGATATCCGATGCGGATACAAATGCCGTTTCCGACAACCCCACCTGCTGGGCGACTGACAACTTATCTTCGTGACTTAATGCATCGGCGTTAAGAACGACACCTGCGGGGTTACCACCATCATCTCCATCAATAAAGGCACTAATAATTGCCACATCTATGTTTTTCGTCATGTTTCTCATAATACTTTTCATAATCTTAGCCCTCTGCGTTAATTTATGTGAGTAAAGCCATGGTAAAACCTTCGAGCATACTCTAACGCAAGAACTTTTTTCAAAAACACCAAAAATAGTTAATGATCGATATTTGACCGCAAGGTACGAAGCTTATTTTGAGTGACGTCAACATAATGTTTAATATCTTCTTGCTGCTGAAACAACTTCTCTAAATGCATATTTAACAACTCAACCTGTGCGACAGAATCGGAATAACGCTCGACCTCCACATAGCGCTTAATAGAATCTAAAGTCATACCTGATTTTTTTAAACATGCGATCCAGTTAAGCAGCTCAAGGTCGTCGTAACTATAATTACGATAGCCTGCGCTATCTTTTGTGGGCTCGATAAAACCGAGCTTCTCATAATATCGCAAAGTATATGCACTAAGCCCCGTTTCCTCACTGGCCTGACTGATTTTCATAGGGTTCCACACTGGAGATAATAATTAACAATATGAGAATAATGGCTGATCACACACAAAGTAAATAGTTATTTTATTCATGTTTTTCATTCTGCCCTTTTTCATATTACCACAACGCAAAAAGCCGAAAACTGTTTCCAGTCTCCGGCTTTTCATCAACAATAAACTAAAAAGATTTAGTTTTTGTCTTTATCAATAATTTTTTCAGCAGTAATCCAAGGCATCATCGCACGTAGCTCAGCACCGACTTTTTCAATACCATGTGCCGCATTGTTACGACGGTACGCTGTCATTGATGGGTAGTTAGCTGCGCCTTCAGCGATGAACATTTTGGCATACTCACCGTTTTGAATACGTGTTAACGCATTTTTCATTGCTGCACGTGATTCAGCATTAATGATTTCAGGGCCAGTAACGTACTCGCCGTATTCAGCATTGTTAGAGATTGAATAGTTCATATCAGCAATACCACCTTGGTACATTAGATCAACAATCAATTTCAATTCATGTAAACACTCGAAGTAAGCCATTTCTGGAGCGTAACCGCCTTCTACTAAGGTATCGAAGCCCGCTTTCACTAGCTCAACTGCCCCACCACAAAGAACCGCTTGCTCACCAAATAAGTCAGTTTCTGTTTCATCTTTAAAGGTAGTTTCAATAATACCCGTACGACCACCACCAACGCCCGAAGCATAAGATAGTGCTAACTCTTTTGCAGAACCTGATGCATCTTGGTAAATAGCGATTAAATCAGGAATACCACCACCGCTAACAAACTCAGTACGAACAGTATGGCCAGGCGCCTTAGGTGCAATCATGATAACGTCTAAGTCTGCACGAGGAACCACTTGGTTGTAATGGATAGCAAAACCGTGAGCAAATGCTAAGGTTGCACCTTGCTTGATGTTAGGCTCGATTTCTTCTCTGTATAACTGGCCCTGAAACTCATCAGGAGTCAAAATCATGACTACGTCAGCAGATGCTACTGCAGCGGCCACTTCTGAAACTTTCAAGCCGTGAGCTTCTGCTTTAGCAACAGAAGAAGAGTTAGCACGTAGGCCAACAGTCACGTCTACACCAGAATCTTGCAAGTTACATGCGTGTGCATGTCCCTGCGAACCATAACCGATGATAGATACTTTCTTGCCTTTAATGATCGAAATATCGCAATCTTTATCGTAAAACACTTTCATTGTCTTTACCTTTACATGGGTCGAAGTCACAGGGATAGAGTGAATCTCACCCCCATTACATAAAATGTGAATACATTATAGAGAGTGTGGGCTGTTGCGTAAAATGATATATTTAGAAAACAGTATTTCATAAAACGAAATACTAGACACTCTCAAGTACATAACCAACCAAGACAGACTATCTATGGATAACCGCTCTTTACAATTATTCCTGCATCTATGTGACACCTTACATTTTGGCCGTACCAGCCAAGCGATGCATCTTAGTCCGTCGGCATTAACCCGCAATATTCAGCAATTAGAAGAAAACTTAGGATCCGCCTTGTTCGAACGCGATAACCGTTCAGTAACACTCACTAAAGAAGGCCGCTTATTTCAAAACTACGCTAAGCAATCACTCGGTTTATGGCAGGCGTTTAAGCAATCATTAATGGAAGAAACACAAGAACTACAAGGCGAAATCAGTATCTATTGCTCGGTTACCGCTAGCTATAGTTTCTTACACACCATATTGAGTGAGTTTCGCAAAGCCCATCCCAAAATCGCCATCACTTTACGCACTGGCGATTCCGAAGATGCTATCACTAACGTATTAGAAGATGACGACGACCTCGCCATTGGCGCTCGGCCTGACAAGCTACCCAGTAAATTAGACTTTAAACGTATTGCCACATCACCGTTGGTCATGATTGCCCCCATAGATGAAAACCGCAAAAACGCTTGGGAAACAGCACCATTAATATTGTCAGAAAAAGGCCTAATTCGAAAACGTGTGGATGCTTGGTTTCAACAGAAAAACATTAAGCCGGCAATTTACGCACAAGTATCCGGCAACGAAGCTATCGTCAGCATGGTGAGTCTAGGATTTGGTATTGGCGTGGTACCCAAAATTGTGTTGGATAACAGCCCGCTAGCCAGACAGGTAAAAGAGCTTACACATCAGCCGCTGCTGTTACCTATTGATGTAGGCTTATGTGCACAGAAAAAGCGCTTACAAAACCCAGTGGTGAAAGCACTATGGGACGCAGTAAACCACTAACACCAAAATTTTCATTTACCTTTACTATAGTGGTCAAATTTTTTTGACCAGCCAATTAGAGGTCTTCCCATAAAATGCTTCTTTTTCATTCGACGACAAGCCAAGGTTATGGCTGTGAGGCCTTACCGAATTGTAGTATTTATAAATGTAATCTCGTACACAATCATTCGCTACCGTTTCATTATCATAACCATTTTTAGGCATGTTCTCAGTTTTCAGACTTCTAAAAAAGCGTTCCATTGGCGCATTATCCCAAC
>JBLHVA010000177.1:0-3664 GCA_047630005.1 Candidatus Endobugula sp.
CCCGTTTGAATCGTGCGCTCAGGCAAGTAACCATTGCCCACCAAACCAGCCTTACCAACATCGGTCTTAATGACTTGTTGGCTTCAAGTAGCTGCTGAACTTCTGTCGCTATTGCTTTGGCAAGCAACTCTTGCGCCCCTTGCTTTAACACTCGTTGTAAAAGATCAATGGGTTCGGCTTATGTAGTTGAAAAATATTATTATCGGTCATGCAGTGTAGTCCTCATACAGCAGAGATGATCATACCTCTTCCGAACGCTGATATTGAGACAGCGTGATATCCTCCGATGGCTGAGTTTAGCCTCAAGTTTTAGGCGATGAATTTTTTATATGGCGCATTGTTAAGCTCTTGTTTGGCATCGTAACCCCAGTGTGAAAACACTCAGGACAGCGTGCTAAAACGAATGAAATTAATGCATAGGAAAGAGAAAACATTGAAATGATCACCTTTTGCGATAACCTGATCACTATCTGCGAGAACTATCGAAAAGTGATCATTTTAAATCGCAGAAGGTGATCAGGTTCAATCTCAGGGAGCGATCAGCTTGGACCGCAGAGAGTGACCAGTATCGAGCGCAATAAACATAACGTGACTGCAGTGATGCAATATAAAGGCCGTGGTATCTTAGAAGAGATTTGAAGCGTATATTTAATTCTTTTTACACCACTAAAAATATTGGCGATAACACGAGGCTTAGTTTGCTATCATACAGGGCGTCATGGAGAATCACCACGGTCATATAATGGCTATTCGTAAGGTAAATTTAGGCGCTAAGCTGCGCATAGGGATGTCTATCAAGTCAGAAGGAGAAGAGGTATAAAAACTATTAATTGGAACCAAGATTGAATATTCACTGGCAAGAATATCAAAAGCTATATTTTTCTGTTATTTTACTATTAAAAAAAACCATAAAACGAAGACACATTTAAATAGGTAAAAAGATCATTTTAGCCACGCCCTGCGTCACACCGTTAATCGTCCGAAGGTCACCGTCTGCAGCAATTAATGCCATCATGTCTTGAATCGATATTAATTTTGATACTAATCTTTCAAAGCTAAGATTAGTGTTTTCACCATCAATATGAGTGGAGAGCAGTAATAATTCACCGTTTTCATTTTTATCTGTTCGTAAACGCCAAGAAAATATTTCAATATTTCTCGCAGAATTATACAGTTTTTGTTGATCTAGCTTGTCTAAAATAAAAAATTCTACATGATAACCATAGCTTTTATGAGCCATACTCATCAAACCGCTCACCAATACAAAAACTCTATCACCCACATAATTTTTGTCGAAAGCTAATTGCAAGACATCTACACCCTCGACTCCATCAATTAACAACGGGCTATCTTCATTAACCGCAGATTTAAGTCGTGCTACTTGAGCATCTACAGTAGCATTTTGCTGTTTTTCTAGCTCTTTAGGGTTACGTCGATAAAGCTTTTCCATCAATTCGTATAATAAACGCTCAGTTTCTTTGCGATGAGCGTCAGATACGAAATCGATATCGCCCTTACCTAACTGCTTAACATTAAACCCTTGCCCGCAACCCACTAACAACATAGTGATCAGACAAAAAATAGATAGCTGGATCTTTCTCATACTGCTCTCATCATTAAAACCGATTCTATACAATCCTTATCTCAATAGCGTTCGTAGAAATGTGCTCTGGCCTATTTGATTAGGCAATCAAATAGGCATCACTTCTACCGACTATGCAGAGATAGGTAAGAGATAGGTAAACGGGTAAATTCATGTAATTATTCTATTTAACACAGACTATCACGATCTGCTCCGTTACAATACCCTGCTTTTAATGCATGTAAAATATTTTAACTTATGGCTATAACGCCGACAACTATTATGACTACATCTATGGCTACATCAGTATGACGACAACAGTCGAATCCCCGCTTACCCCGCCCATTAGCCACGATACTGCGAAAGGTTCCAAACAGCAGTGGGCCGGGTTACACGGTGCTGCCAGTGCTCTGGCTATTATTCGCACAGCGAAAGAAAAAAAAGCTGTGTTAGTAGTGACACCAGATACCGCAACAGCCAATCATTTGTTGGAAGAATTGCACTTTTTTAATGAACAACACAATGATCAAAAAAGTGCAGTAAGCACCTTACCTATTTTACATTTTACCGATTGGGAAACACTCCCCTATGATATTTTTTCGCCACACGATGATATCGTTTCTACTCGGCTAGAAACCTTACATACCATTAGCCACTTACAAAAAGGCATAGTGGTTGTGGCGATGAACACATTAATGTGTCGCTTGCCACCACTGGATTATCTACAAAAATACAGCTTTATCATTAAAAAAAATGATGACTTCAATATCGATAATATGCGCCGACAGCTAGAAGCCTCTGGCTATCATTGCGTCGATACGGTTTATTCCCACGGAGAGTTCGCAGTTCGTGGTTCTCTGGTGGATTTATTTCCAATGGGCAGCAGCCTACCCTACCGTATTGACCTCTTTGATAATGAAGTCGATACGCTACGCACCTTCGATCCAGAAACTCAACGCAGTATCCAGCAAGTCGATAATATTTATCTACTACCGGCAAAAGAGTTTCCCCTAGACGAGGACGGCATTCGCACCTTTCGTACTCAGTGGCACGACCGATTTACCGTGGACCATCGACAGTGTTCTATCTATCAAGATATTAGCGATGCTATAGCGCCTGCCGGTATCGAATATTACCTGCCGTTATTTTTTAAAGAATGTGTGTCACTGTTCGAGTATTTACCTGCTAATACCCATATATTTTCGCTCACCGGAATAGAATCTGCTGGTGAACATTATTGGCGAGAGGTACATAACCGTTTTGAAAGCCGCGAAGGCGATTTACAGCGCCCGATATTATCGCCAACTGAAATTTTCTTACCGGTGCCTGATATATTTTCTCGGCTCAAAGGTTTTAATCAGTGCGTTATTCAACCTTCGGAATCTGACAGCGCGCATATTCGATTTAATAGTCGTGCGCTCCCCACACTGGATGTCGATGCACATTCTCCACAGCCTTATGGACAACTCTCACAATTTATTACCGCCTTTAGCGGGCGAATATTATTTTGTGCCGAGTCCGCTGGCCGACGTGAAGCACTTCTTAGCGTACTTCAGCCAATAGGTATAAAACCAGTTCATGTCGATAACTGGCATGCATTCATTGATAGCGACATTGCGCTAGCAATTACTGAGTCCACCATAGAACAAGGCTTTCAATTAAGCGATCCAGCTATAGCGGTGATTACCGAAACCCAATTATTTGGCAATCAAGTTAAGCAACGTCGGCGTAGAAAAACATCACAAGACCTTAGCGATCAGGTGATTAAAAACTTAACTGAGCTAAAAATTGGTGCCCCGGTGGTACATCTCGATCATGGTGTTGGCCGCTACCAAGGCTTGGAAACTCTTGTTATTGGCGATGGTGCAGAACAAGAAACGAATGAATTTTTGATGTTGGAATATGCCAACGATGCAAAACTCTATGTGCCCGTTACTCACCTACATTTAATTAGCCGTTATTCTGGTGCTGCCGAAGGCTTAGCTCCACTGCATAAATTAGGCAGCGATCACTGGCGAAAAGCCAAAGAAAAAGCAGTTAAAGAAGTGCGTGATGTAGCAGCAGAGTTATTAGACATCTATG
>JBLHVA010000178.1:0-3558 GCA_047630005.1 Candidatus Endobugula sp.
GCGTATTAATTACCGGTTATTCAAAGAAAGATCCGGGTCAGTTATCCGGCCGCACTGAGAACAACCGTATTGTGAACTTCCGCTGCGACAGGGCCGAGCTTATAGGTAAGTTTGTTGATATTGATATTCAAGAAGCCTTGCCTAACTCCTTACGCGGCGTACTTGTTGGCAATGAAATTGATGGTACGCTTCAAGAGAAAATATTGCATACAACTGACTAAGTGCTGTTATATTAAGTATATAGAGCCTTTACTTGAAATACGGAACGGAGAAATAAAAACTTTTGTCGACACCTAAAACACCTAAAAACAAAGCACCTAAGAGCACTGCATCAACCAATAAAGACGTCGGCAATAATGCCGATGCTAAAGTCAGTGCTAAAAAAAATGGCAACATTAACACCACGATTAAGCAAAAAGTCATCGCACTAGAAGGCGCAACCGCACAAGAGATTGCGATGTTTTGCGGCCAATTTGATGAACACATCCAGCAAATTGAAAATCGTTTGTCGGTGCGTATTTTACATCGCGGTGAACGCTTTTCGATTGAAGGTGGCAGCGAAGTCGCGTTGAGTGCCACACAGATTCTACGTTGCTTATTTGATGACTTGCGTGAAGGCGAAGAGATCACGCCAGATCATGTACACCTGACCATTCAGCAGTTTTATCAGGGCAGCAACAATATCGGCGCTAACGCTAGCCTTAGCACATCGCCACAGGAGGTTTACGGCAAAGAGGTTAATAGCGATGATCTCACCATTATTCGCACCAAGAAAATGTCGGTTAAACCCCGCGGTCTTAATCAGCAATCTTATGTGCGTGCCGTACTCAGCAACGATATTAATTTTGGTGTTGGCCCTGCAGGTACAGGTAAAACCTACCTCGCCGTTGCCTGCGCCGTACAAGCCTTATTGAATGACGAGGTAGAACGTATTTTATTGGTACGCCCTGCCGTAGAAGCGGGTGAAAAACTAGGCTTTTTACCCGGTGATTTATCACAAAAAGTCGATCCGTATTTACGCCCTTTATTTGATGCGCTATACGAAATGATGGGGTTTGAGATTGTTGATAAACTAATAGAACGCAATATTATCGAAGTCGCCCCGCTGGCCTATATGCGTGGCCGCACATTGAACAATGCCTTTATCATTTTAGACGAAAGCCAAAATACCACCCGTGAACAAATGAAAATGTTCCTGACCCGTATCGGCTTTGGTTCAACAGCGGTGATTAACGGTGATCCCAGTCAAATAGATTTACCTAGAGGACAGAACTCTGGCCTTAGACATGCTTGCGGTGTATTGGAAGGGGTAACAGGCATTAGCTTTACTTACTTCACCTCTAAAGATGTCGTACGCCATCCACTAGTGCAACGCATTGTTGATGCCTATGACAAATTTGATGGCGAAGACGCGAATAACCTATCCAAATGACAGACGAGATGACTGAGTTACTAACAACAGCGGATATTAGTGCGGTTATCGACCGTCAAAATGCTTCTAGCGCAGGCCATTTACCGAGTGAAGATGATTTTACTCTATGGGTGAATGCCGCACTCAAGCATCAACAGGTATTTGACGAAGTGTTATTTTACAAGCTATCGCACAAACCGTCTCTAACTCAGGCTGAATTAACCATTCGCTTAGTGGATGCGCCAGAGGGCCAACAACTCAACCGTGAGTACCGCCAAAAAGACAAGCCGACTAACGTGCTGTCTTTCCCCGCTGACCTGCCAGATATTGTTGATTTACCATTGCTAGGCGATTTAATTATTTGCGCTCCAGTTGTTGCCAAAGAAGCAGAAGAACAACACAAAAAGTTGAACGCCCATTGGGCGCATTTGGTCATACACGGTACTCTACACTTGCTGGGCTATGACCATATAGATGAAAATGACGCCAACATCATGGAAGCAATTGAAACCAGCGTGTTAGCCACAGTGGGCATTAGTTGCCCATATACCGTGGATATCAATAAGATATGACGCTCGGCAATCAATACGGGGCAATAAAAAAATTGACTCACCACCCGCTTTTCTCATACCATAATCTACCGTAACCGCGAATAGACCCACATGAACGACGAACCTCCAAGTAGTCAAACCGAAAAATCTTGGCTTGACAAACTACTTAACGCCTTTTCTGGCGAGCCTCAGTCTCAAGAAGAATTACTCGATATCATCAAAGATGCTGCGGCTAATAAGCTGCTAGATCAAGAAGCGCTAGAAATCATTCAGGGAGCACTTGAAGTATCAGGACAGCAAGTCCGTGAGATTATGATTCCTCGCACTCAGATGACGACAGTTAACATTAACGATTCGACTGAAGAGTTTTTATCCAAAATCATTGATTCCGGTCACTCCCGCTTTCCTGTCATTGGTGACAACATCGATGATATTCGTGGCGTTTTACTCGCTAAAGATTTATTGCCTCTTGTATTGAAAGGCCATGAAGGCTTTCAGTTAGAATCTATTATCCGACAAGCGACTATCATTCCTGAGAGCAAACGCTTAAACGTATTGCTACGAGAGTTTCGCGAAAACCGTTATCACATGGCACTAGTGATTGATGAATACGGTGGTATATCCGGCTTAATTACCATTGAAGACATATTAGAAGAAATTGTTGGCGAAATCAGCGATGAAACCGACGATGAACATAATGACGCCTATATACGCAAGATATCGAATGATGACTTTATCGTTAAAGCGTTAACGCCTATCGAGGACTTTAACGCGCATTTTTCCGCGACCCTAGACGAGGAAGAGTTCGATACCATCGGTGGCTTGCTAATGAAAGCCTTTGGGCATTTACCGCAACGCAATGAAAGCACGACTATCGATGGCTTCGTTTTTAGAGTGCTTTATTCTGATACACGTCAGGTACACTTAATTAGAGTATCTATAGACACTGACAGCAAAGGCGATGAGTCAGATATTTAGGAAAAAAGTCTCTTTCCCAAACACATCACATTATTCGAACGAGCACACCATAGCCCACAATACTGTATAGGCAACATGATAAAAATTGTTACTGACGTAATGTAGCGGTAGCGCTATGTAGAAGTAAAATTGAAGTGCTCTTCAACGATAACATCGCTATGAACGATAGTTTCAGCTACATAACAAACAGGATTACGACTTGGATCAAGAAACAAAATTGACTTCTCATCGCGGAATATCTTAAGCACCTCTAAATATATAAGTTTGATAAATAACACATTATTTATCAAACTTATATTCAAGGTAACAATATGAAAATAGATATAGGGGCTGATAGCCGAGGTATTGCCCTGTGTATGCTCGCGGTATTGCTATGGGCAGGAATAGGTATATTTATAAAAAACATAGAACACATTACTCCGATAGGTATCACTCTGGGAAGACTACTCCTGGGATCATTAATGCTATTAATCATCATATTATCCAGCACCAAAATTAGAATTGTTTTTTTTGCTTCGAAAAAATACCTTGGTTTTTATACATTAATTGCACTTGTTATGAGCGTTCATTTTATTTTAGCTAAACTAGGATATCACTACAGCACAGTAGCGACCGCAG
>JBLHVA010000179.1:0-3530 GCA_047630005.1 Candidatus Endobugula sp.
GCGTTCTTGGACGCGGGCTTCAATCTTTATCTTCGCTGTCGCCATCACTGCCAGACGCTCTTCACAACGTGCTACTTCTGCGGGTATATCCATGCCATCATTAACGGGTACTGTATCAGCTGCCTCTGCTTGTGCCGTTAAGGCTTCGACATCAGCCTTAACTTGTTCCTCAATCTTTTTCAAATACTGGTAAGAGAGTACTTTGTGCTTACTGGCATCCACTTTGATTTTGGTGCCATCCAGTAAATATTGCCCATTTTAAACAGCTCATTTCATTAGAAATCATCAGAACCTGCACAAACAGAGCCTCTAATGGTGGTAGAAAGTGGCGGCGAAAGCTGGCAATGGTGTCGTGATCGGGGTGAGTGTTGGCGGAAAGATAGCGAAAGGCAGTAGAGTCATGGCTCGTTCGCTCAATTTTACTGCTGGAGAAAACGCCAATGGCATAACCGTAAGTCAGCAGGCGGGGTAGTGTTTCAGGATGATGTGCTTTAAAACCACGATCACAATATTGTTGGGTGATTTCACTTAAGTCGAGTGCCCGACGATGTCAGCAACGAAGCTTGCAAGATGCCCCTCTGGTAGCCACTCGGACAGCGATGGCGGCAACAAATAATCGGTATTTCGGTCGGCAGTGATGAAGCGGCTCATGAGGGTATCTGTATTGTTTTTTGAAGGCCATATCATCTCATTAATTGGAGGTAAAGTCCGACAGGCTGCTAGAGCGCTTTATCAACTTTGAAGAGTATGTGCTGCACTTCATGGATAATGAAAAAGTGCCTTTTACCAATAATCAGGGAGAGCTAGATCTGCGAATGACTAAGGTTCGTCAAAAAATATCGGACTGTTTCCGTAGTATGAAGGGTTCTGAAATATTTTGTCGTATGCGAGGTTATCTATTAAAGTGTCATAAACAGCGTGTGGGTTCAAGCGCTGCTATGGAATTACTATTTGATGGCGAATTAACTGATTTTGCCAAATAGTTTTTCCGGTACGCTAAGTAGATACTAACAAAGAATAAAAATTAATAGGTCTCATTCACCATTATATTAATAATCAGGTAATTACTATTAAAGAAAATCAATAAAAAAACTGTTTTTCATTTTAACAAAGCAACTAAAAACCTAGCATGAAAAATAAGAGGGCATCACTTACCCCAGAAGATATTTCGACACACTCGCTACCAGCACTATTCCGCACCACAAGCCAACCGTTTTATCTATCAAAGTCAAAGAACTCGAAACATCCTGATCTATTGGCGGCAAGCCACAACCAAACGTGGGCTTCACTACTTTTTTACCGTGATAATAAGTATCGCCACCCAACATCACATTCAATGCACCAGCACCGGCAGACATCACCACACCGCCACTCGGGCTTGCTAACAAATGGGCTTGATTATGCCAGCAGCGGATAGCTAAGGTGAAACGCCCCAACAAGGCATAACTAAGAGCGACTAATCGACTCGGCAGATAATTCAATATATCGTCCATCCGAGCTGAAAATCGACCAAAATAAAGAAAACGGGTAGTTTTATACCCCCACATAGCATCTAAAGTATTGGCTAAGCGATAAAGAATAACGGCGGGTAATCCACCGACTATGAACCAAAAAATAGGCGCAAAAATCGCATCACTCCCATTTTCTAATACAGACTCTATCGTAGCTGTGCGTACTTCTGTTTCATTCATATACTTGGTATCACGACTGACAATCCAAGCAACCTTCTCTCTCGCCAATACTAAATCACTATTCATCAGTGGCTTTAATATAGCTACAGCATGCTGTCGCAAACTGGTATAACCGATAGCCAAATATAAAAACAGTCCGTCAAAAAAAACTGCCACAAAAGAAGAGCCCGTATAACGAGAAATATAATTAACGGATAATAGAATGAAGACCACCGGAGTTAACACCAAAAAAACCCAGAAGATCAGCCCGAGAAAGAACTGAATAAAAACAGGATATGTTGAACGGTTTGCCCATGACTCAAGGGTATTAGCCACCGCGCCAAACCCCACTAGTGGATGGAAAAATTTAGGCTCGGCAAATAAACGATCTAGTAAAATAGCACTTAATAAAACGAGAGCAATCACAACCAGTCCATCACAAGTACTCCATTACAAAAACAAAAAATACAAAGTAAGCAATAAACTCACTTCACTTAACTCGATTAATGCGCCGATAGAATCGCCAACAAAACCACCCAAGTGCTTCACCCAATAACGTCGCCAACTATAAAAAAGTACTAGCTGAACAGATAACAAAATGCACACGTCATTTACTGACAAGACGGTAAACAACCCAAAAAACACAACCGTTAGCACAACAATAGAAGCAGTCTTTGGTGTACTAGCGGCTAAAACAGCGCCTAAACCAGCTTGGGATACATAAGGCGTATAGGGCGTTGAAACAATAAATAGTAAAGCGATAGACCTAGACACAACCATGGCTACTAACAAGCTCAGTAACAATTGAGAACTAACGCTAAGCACACTTACTTTTAGCAATAACAGTAACACAAGAGCAATGGCTCCCATCGCACCTATATTCGGGTCTTTTAGTACACGAAGTAATGCCTGCTTTTTTGGACAAATATCACTATCGGATAATGGCTTATTCTCTTTATTTTCATCCTTCTCTTTTACTGCTACCACCGCATGCCCTGCGTACATTGCATCAATAGAGTCTGCCAGACCATCAAGGTGAAGCCCCCCCGTGAGTAACACCCAGATAATAACAATTAACCCCCCTAGCAGTAATGGAGCGGTTTGCGACGGCACAAACATGGTGAGTAAAAAAAGTAAAAAAACCAGTAATAAGCCAACAAAAGGATACCAGAGCGCCGATTGTCCTAACGCTTTATCACTCCACTTTTCTGGCAATTGCTGAGTGACGGGTAAACGTGTTAATAATGCAATGGCCATTAAACAAGGCGTAAGAACATCCTTGAGTCGCTGATTAACATATATGCCCATATTATGAGACCTTTGTAAGGAAGATGATTTTGCTACTGTAGGCACCTCTAAGCGAGACATACCCCAAGGGCACGTAGAAAACGTACGGAAAGAGGGTGTTTATACATATAAATGACCGATTGAGTACGTTTTTAACGCTGCATGAGAGAAAAATGGCTTTCGTTCAAAGGTCTCATTATATTTTCTTACCTTTAATCGCCGTTATATTATGAGCAATAAGACGATAGAAACACTGATCATTATCATGGTCATAGCTTACTTGAATACGAGAAAGACAACCATAAGGTACATCAAAGCGGTTCATGTCCGCCAGCGACATGGATAAGCAATGTGCCAACAATGCTCTGATCACCCCGCCATGAACAACCAGCAATAGATCTTCATCACCAGCGGTTGATATGCAATTCAATAATGCCTGCTTAACACGAAGAAAGAAGGCGTCGGCCTTTTCACCATTGGGCGGGGGGAAATTAACTGGATCAGCAAACCAAGATTCTACCGCAACCTGCTGTGTTTGCCAGATATGATCAATCGCCTGCCCCTCCCAATCAC
>JBLHVA010000180.1:0-3485 GCA_047630005.1 Candidatus Endobugula sp.
CAACTCTTTTGCATCTAAATCAAACCATGCGTCAATGCCATCTTGTTCTATTTTTTGTGCAACTTTCTCAATAAGTTCCGGCGTATCGGGATGCATTTCTTGGGTTTGCTTATGTACAAATAAGGTGATTGGCACGCCCCATGTTCGCTGACGAGACACACACCAATCAGGACTACCGTCAACCATGCCTTGAATACGCGCTTCACCCCAATGCGGAATCCACTCTACGTTTTCGATAGTCGATTTGATTTTTTGGCGTAAATCATTGTGGTTTAACGTAATAAACCACTGCGGCGTGGCACGATAAATTAATGGGGTTTTGGTACGCCAGCAATGCGGGAAACTGTGTTCAAATTTGGTTTGAAAATATAAGGCTTTTTTCTCATCTAATAAAGCAACGATTTTATCGTCGACTTTATATACATGATCGCCAGCAAAGATCTCAACACCCTCATGAAAAGTACCGTCGCCTTGAATATTATTAAGCGTTTCTATACCGTATTGCTGTGACACTTGAAAATCTTCTGGGCCATGATCGGGAGCAGTATGAACACAACCCGTACCGGCATCGGTTGTCACATGGTCACCTAAAATAACGGGCAGCTGACGCACATAAAAAGGATGCTGTAAAGCTAGCTTATCCAAGACTGCACCACTAACTCGGCCAATCACTTGATACTCTTCAATACTTCCGCAAGTCATCACATCTTCTAGCAAGGCTTCAGCAACAATTAAGCGCTCATTGCCTGCTTGCACAATTACATAATCTAATTCTGCGTTCACACTAACGGCTAAGCTAGACGGCAGTGTCCAAGGTGTGGTTGTCCAAATCAATACTGACAACGGGCCTTTGCCCGCTAGCGCTTCTACCCCTGCACCCTCTACACGCTGACGCAAATCAGCTTCATCTGTAACCGCATAGCGCACATAAATTGAATAAGACACTTTGTTTTGATATTCAACCTCTGCTTCAGCCAAAGCAGAGCCGCCGACGACACTCCAGTAAACCGGCTTAAACCCGCGTACTAAATAACCATTCTCTGCGATTTTTCCTAACGCACGAACGGTATTCGCTTCGGTTTTAAAATCCATGGTGAGATAAGGGTTATCCCAATCGCCCAGTATACCTAGGCGCACAAAATCTGCTTTCTGACCCGCGACTTGTTTAGCGGCATACTCACGGCATTTTTGGCGGAAAGTTTTCACATCCACTTTATGCCCAGCTTTACCTACTTTCTTTTCAACATTGTGCTCGATAGGCAAACCATGACAATCCCAACCGGGAACATAAGGCGCATCAAAACCACTGAGTGTTTTCGACTTTACAATAACGTCTTTAATTATTTTGTTAACCGCATGCCCAATATGAATATTACCATTCGCGTAAGGGGGGCCATCATGCAAGATAAAGGACTTTTTGCCTTCACGTGCGGCGCGAATAGCTTCATAGACTTTATTTTTCTGCCATTTCTCAAGAATTTTTGGCTCGCGCTGGGCAAGATTCGCTTTCATTGGGAAAGTAGTATTGGGTAAATTTAACGTTGCTTTATAGTCGGTCATAGTTAACAAGTCGTATTAGTTATGTTGGTTATATTTAGTGTATTACTTATGGTGTTACGTAAAAAAGATAAGTTTGAAGTCAGTCGCGCTTAATCAACCACTGCCTTGCTTGCTGTATATCTTTCTGTATTTGTTCTCGTAAATAATCAAGGCTATCAAAACGTTTTTCTTCGCGAATCTTATGTACAAACTCCACGGTAATTATTTGCCCATAAAGATCATCATTACGGTCAAACAAATGCACTTCTAAAATGGGCTTAGTATCGCCCGACACAGTGGGCCGAACACCTACATTGGCCACGCCGGGCAATAGTTCACCGCTGTCCAGCAAGGTCTTTACGACAAAGACACCCGATAACGGAGAACGGTAACGATGCAAATGTACATTGGCTGTTGATGCGCCTAATTCACGCCCCAGTTGTCGCCCCTTCACTACACGACCGCTGATGGTATAGGCTTTCCCTAACAAGGTAGCAGCTTCGGCAAAAAGCCCTGCCTCTAACACTTCACGAATACGAGTACTGCTAACCCGCTCACTGCTTTCGATATAGGTACTTGTATCGGTTAATTCAAAGCCATTTCTTACGCTCGCCGCCAAGAGCATCCCATAATCGCCTTTGCGTTCGCGACCAAAACGAAAATCATCGCCAACCACCAAATAGCGCGTACCTAAGCCATCGATCAATACCTGCTGGATAAATTCTTCTGCCGACAGTTGACTCAACGTGCGATTAAACGGTAAACAAAACACTCGATCAATACCTGCGGCGAATAAGGCTTCTACCTTTTCACCCAAGCGCATTAAACGAGCAGGCGCTTTTTCACCAGAAAAAAACTCATGCGGCTGCGGCTCAAAAACCATGGCTAACGAGGGCAGACCTAAACGCTGCGCCTGATCAACCACTTGACGCAAAATTGCCTGATGCCCTAAATGTACGCCATCAAACGCACCGATAGTGACCACATTACCTCGGTGTTCTGAACGCAAATTATGTAAACCGCGCAGAAATTCACGCTTGGAAGTGGCCACAGGTATCATCACTCGATTAGGAGTCGTATCCGACAAATAACAAAAAAGGGCAAGTATAGCTTTTTAGCGATAAAAACGTAAGCGTATCAGGTGATTAACTGCGTGCTAATAAAAGAGGGAAAGCGATGAAAACGAAGAGAGCGGCAAATCAAAAAAACACACATTAGCCCGCCACACGCAGACAAGGCAGCGTTGTGACGCCTCCCACGGGAACGCTCAACATTTTTTTCATCCGCACCTACAGGGGGGGGGAGAAACTTAAAAATCCCGCATTAACACTGACCGCTAGCAAAACGCTAACGGCGAAAATGCCGTAAGCGCAACCCAACGGCCAACAATGCCAATAAATACACCGTCAAGCCAAGACCACAAATAACGGCAATACCGGCAACACGCTCCCACAAGGACAATACCGACCAGTCGCTGACAAAGAAAAAAGAACCCAACAACACTACAACCATCAAGCCATTAGCAAACAACAAACGCAGGAGATAAGCGCCCCAGCCCAGCATAGGCTGATAAACACCCTGCTTGCGTAAACCACGGTAGAGCAAGCCCGCATTAAGAAAGGCCGCTAACGATGTCGCCAAGGCTAAACCCACATGACCAATTTGCCATAAATAGTGAAACGGAATCACCAGCATCAGGTTAAACACCATATTCACCGCCATCGCAATAATGCCAATTTTGACAGGAGTTTTAGTATCCTGACGAGAGAAATACCCCGGCGCCAACACTTTAATCAACATAAATGCCAGCAAACCCAAAGCATAAGCCTGCAGACTCAATGCCGACATCGCAATATCGCTCGCACCGGTTTTTCCATATTCAAATAATACGGTTAAAATCGGCACAGCCAATATAAATAAGGCCACTGCAGCAGGGATGGCCATCA
>JBLHVA010000181.1:0-3484 GCA_047630005.1 Candidatus Endobugula sp.
AGGATTAAATAGTAAAGATATAGTTGTTGATACGACTAATTATGTGTTGCTTGAATTAGGGCAACCAATGCATGCGTTTGATTTTGATAAGTTATCTGGCGGCATCAGTGTACGTAAAGCGGTTGCCGGTGAAAAGGTAGCATTGTTGAATGGTCAGGAAGCGACATTAAATGATGATACCTTGGTTATCGCCGACAAGGTTTCTACATTAGCCATTGCCGGTGTGATGGGCGGCAATGATTCAGCGGTTAGTGCATCAACGACTAATATCTTTCTTGAAAGTGCCTTCTTTGCACCCGTTGCGATTGCGGGTCGTGCCCGAGCTTACGGTTTACATACAGACTCCTCACATCGTTTTGAGCGTGGTGTTGACTACCAATTGCAAGAGGAGGCTATCGAGCGTGCAACACGGTTAATCATTGATGTGGCCGGTGGTGAAGTGGGGCCGGTGTCAGTCACCGAAGCAAAGCATGAATTACTGTCTACTGCATCAGTAACGCTCCGTCGTTCGCGTATTAAATCAGGCTTAGGTTTTGATATGGCCGATGACGAAGTGCTCGATATTCTTCAGCGCTTAGGCCTTACGCTAGAAAACAGTGATAACGACGGTTGGACGTTTGGTGTGCCAAGCTATCGTTTTGATATAACAATCGAAGCGGACTTGCTAGAAGAGCTTGCGCGTATATATGGTTACAATCGATTGCCAACGACTAGCTTGTTAATGGAAATAAATCTACCGGAAAAAACCGAATCGATTCAGCCTTTACGAGCCATTCAGCAACAGCTATTGGCTAGAGACTATCAAGAAGCCATTTGTTACAGCTTTGTTGACCCCGAAATGCAGCAATTATTTAGTCCCGAGTTATCTCCTGCTAAATTACAGAATCCTATCAGTGCCGACATGGCGGTGATGCGCACATCTTTGTGGCCAGGTTTAGTGCAAGCATTAAAGCATAATGTTAATCGCCAGCAATCTCGCGTGCGCTTATTTGAGACGGGCTTACGCTTTATGCCGAACCCTGAGCAGGGTGGCGTAGCAGGGCTGCAACAACAACCTGTATTGGCTGGGCTTATCTATGGTAGTCGTGATCATGAATCGTGGTCATCTACTGCGGATAAAGTCGATTTTTATGATGTAAAAGGAGATATCGAATCTTTATTTGCAATGTCGGGTCAACAGGCGCAATTCTCCATGTCAGCAGCTGATCACCCTGCATTGCATCCGGGACAGGCTGCTTCAATTAGCTGTAAAGGTCATGTTATTGGAATGATTGGGGCAATGCACCCACAGCTTCAAAAGAAACTCGACATCTCTCAGCCAGTCTATTTATTTGAAATAATGCAAGATGCTATTATGGATGTAAGTCTGCCTAGCTTTACACCTTTGTCCCGTTTCCCTGAAGTGCGTCGTGACTTAGCGGTGATTGTTGATCAGAAAATCACCGTAGCAGACCTGCAATCTAAGGCACTTGAAGTGACTGATGAAACACTTATCAAGTTAAAAGTATTTGACGTATATATTGGCAAAGGTATTGATTCGCATAGAAAAAGTGTCGCTTTTGGCTTGACCTTTCAGCATCTTTCACGCACTCTTACAGACTGTGAAATTAATATATCTGTCGATAAGGTAATTGAAACGTTAAAAGTGACTTTTAATGCGGTACTTCGCTAGTCAGTCTTTACGTTAAATTAGTCGCTTAGTTTTTGATTCTTCTTGACTAGTTCAAGAAGAATCAAAAGGTGTATCAGCTTGCGACTAGCCCAACTTAAGAGATGTCCTACAGACTTCTGATGTCGCCTGTTATATTGTTGGTTTCGCGAAAATAGACGTGGTTAATTAAAGATAACGATCAATAGCACTTATAACAACAAATACGCTAGCTGAGATATCGAGGAACCTATGTTGGATGATATGCCTAACGGCGCACTGACAAAAGCAGAGTTGGCTGAAAAGCTTTACGAAGAACTTGGCTTCAATAAACGTGAAGCTAAAGAGCTCGTAGAATTGTTTTTTGAAGAAATTCGCAACGCATTAGAATCCAACGAACAAGTGAAATTGTCAGGTTTTGGTAATTTCGACCTTCGAGATAAAAAGCAGCGACCCGGAAGAAACCCCAAAACAGGCGAAGAAATTCCTATTTCTGCCCGCAGAGTGGTGACCTTTCGACCGGGACAAAAATTAAAAGCACGAGTAGAGGCACATGCTGGAACCAACAAATAACGATGAACTTCCAACAATACCGGGTAAGCGCTATTTTGCTATCGGCGAAGTCAGTGAACTATGCGCCGTTAAGCCGCACGTACTTCGCTATTGGGAACAAGAGTTTCCACAACTAAAGCCTGTTAAACGCCGCGGTAACCGCCGTTATTATCAACGACAAGACGTCATGATGATTCGCGAGATTCGTGCACTATTGTACGATCAAGGGTTTACTATAGGTGGCGCTCGCCAAAAGTTAGATGCCGCGAATGATCCTGTAGGTAGTGACGCCTCAAACGAAAAATCCCACACTCTTTTACTAGATAATATGATTAGTGAGCTTGAAAGTGTCTTAGCTTTACTCCGAGCACCGTAGAAAACACCTTTTGCATTACCTTATAGACCTGTAGTTTTATTGACGTTGAGACTGACATGAGCGCGGTCTAAACTGCCTGTATGTTTTGTTTAGATAGTGATATTTATGAGCTCATTTAGCGTTTATCGCGAACAGCGTTATTTTCAATCTCTAGATGGCGTTCGTTTTTTTAGTATTTTAGCCGTCATCTGGCATCACTCTATGCCTTCTAATCTACCCGAAGTATTTGCTCGTGGTTTTTTAGGGGTAGATATGTTCTTTGTGTTGAGTGGCTATTTAATTGTTTCTTTACTGCTAAGAGAGAAAGCGAATAATAATCAAAATATCGCATTAAGAAACTTTTATGTTCGACGTGCTTTACGTATTTTTCCTGTTTATTTTGGTGTTCTTTTTGGCCTTTCCATTATTTATGGTTTGGTGAAGCAGGGTGACGCTGATAGTGAACAATACTTCTCAATCTTACCTATTTATTTAGCCTTTCTCGCTAACTGGTCTCTTGTGCATGCAGCCAATTTAGGGATTTACTGGTCATTGGCTACAGAAGAGCAATTTTATATTTTTTGGCCCGTCATAGAAAAAATATTCCGCCCTAAAGTGGTTTTGTTCATTTTGGGTGTTTTTTTGATGATAAATCAAGCTGTCAACTTTGGCTATTTAGACGGCTTCTTTATGTGGTTATACCAGCACGATACTCCAGTTGATTTACATATTTTGGATACTACATTCACACCGATTTGTTTAGGTGTTTTACTGGCACATGCTCTCAATAATAAGACAGCCTTTGATTATTTATCTCGACTATTCAATTTTTCTTGGATGAGTATTGTTGTTGGGCTATTACTATTAACGCTCGTAGCGTTGTTGGCGGGTGATATATCAGGGTTTCCGCGTTTATTGATACAAATTAC
>JBLHVA010000182.1:0-3470 GCA_047630005.1 Candidatus Endobugula sp.
CTTCTAGATGTGCTGATAGTGGCTCGATATGTGTGTCTAATTCGAATAGCCACGGCATAAGCGCATCGTCTTGCCATAGTGGTGATAGCCATTCGTTATTTACATCGGGTAACTCGACAAAAAATGCGGGCGAGAGCAGTGCCCATGCTAGATCTCGTACTGGCCGATGATGAAATGCATGTGCAATTTCGTGGTTGAGTTGCTCAAGTGAATCAGTATTGGGGCTTGTATTTTTGGGTATTAGCAGTGACATGAGATTATGTTAACACGAGCAACGTATCATCACTTATAATGGTGGAGTATTAGTCTTTTTAATCATGGGAGTGTTATGCAGGCGTTTAATCATATAGGCTTGGCGGGACGATTAAGTTCTACCAAAGCACAGCAAACCACCCATAAATTGATTGATTTTTTGTTGGCGCAAAAAGTCGAAGTAATCATCTCCAATGAAATAGCTTTATTGCTTAACCGCACCGATGTGCCATCAGGCGATGAAGATTTCATTGGTAAAAATAGCGATTTGGTCATTGTCGTCGGTGGCGATGGCAGTATGTTGGGCGCTGCTCGATCTATGGTTGATTATGGCGTGCCGTTATTGGGTGTAAACCGTGGTCGTTTAGGCTTTCTCACCGATATTATGCCCAGTGAAATCGAAAACAAAGTGCTAGATGTATTGCACGGCGACTTTATCACTGAAGAACGTTTTATGCTGGAAATGATCGCCCTAAGAGATGGTGAGTCTGTTGGTAAAGGGCACGCACTTAATGACATAGTGTTGCATCCCGGCCGCCATTTACGCATGATCGAGTTTGAACTGTTTATTGATGATAAATTTGTCTACAGCCAGTCTTCTGATGGTTTAATCGTATCTACACCTACAGGCTCAACAGCTTACGCCCTGAGTGGGGGTGGCCCATTAATGCACCCTTCGCTGGACGCTATTGGTTTGGTACCACTTAACGCACATTCGTTAACAAGTCGTCCTATTGTCGTTGCTGGCAGTAGCAATATTCGCTTAGTGCTAGGGGATGACTCATCCACCATTATGCATATTGCTTGCGATGGGCAAATCTATCAGCGTGTACGCCCTAATGATGAAATTGTTATTCGTAAAAAACATCAGCACCTCACGTTAATTCATCCTCAAGATCATAATTACTACGAAACTTGTCGTCGTAAATTAGGTTGGGGACAGCGATTAACGGATAAACGAGTAGATGAAAAGAGAGAGGAAGAGTAGAGCGGTGAATAAATTGTTGTCTCCCTTACTTTTTGCCGCTTCAGTTATAGCGTCAGAACAAAGACCTGTAACAGGAGTTGTTTAGTGAACACCTCATCTAAATTAATAGGTTATGACCTCATCGGTGATGTTCACGGCTGTGGACGTTCTCTTGAAAAGCTCTTAATCGAAATGGGCTACCATAAGCGCCAAGGTGTTTATCATCACAATACGCGGCAAGCTATTTTTGTTGGCGATATTGTGGATCGCGGACCGCATATTCGTAAAGCACTATCCATTGTTTATGATATGGTGAATGCAGGTGCTGCACAATTAGTGATGGGGAATCACGAATACAATGTGTACTGTCATGCGACACCTCATCCAAGTCGTAACGCCTATTTACGTGAGCATAATCCTCATAATGATCGCTTAGTCGTGGAAACCTTTGAGCAATTTGCTAATCATCCAAATGACCTCAAAGATTATTTAGAATGGTTTGGTGGCCTACCTCTGTTTTTAGATATGGGGCACTTTAAAGTGGTTCATGCCTGCTGGGATCACTTTTATATCAGAGAATACTTAAAACGATTTAAAACAAATTGTATCTCACCAGAAATTTTAGTGGAATCATCGGATACAGAAAGTTTTGTGGGTATGATGGTCGATCGTTTATTACGTGGTACGGATATTCGTTTGCCGGATGAGCAAGTTATTCGTAGTCGAGATGGTTTTGAACGACGTTTTTTTAGAGCAAAGTTTTGGGCAGATAATCCAAAAACTTACGGTGATGTTGTCTTTCAGCCTGATCCTTTATCCGATGATTTGTTTAATCGCCCATTGAGTGAAGAAGAGAAGTTACGCTTAACCCATTATCCCGAAGATGAAGTCCCCGTTTTTTTTGGCCACTATTGGCTACAAGGGCGGCCAGCGCCGATAAAGCATAATGTTTGCTGTGTAGATTATAGTGCAGTGAAATATGATCGCCTTGTCGCTTATCGTTTAGATAATGAGAGCGTATTAGATAAAGAGAAATTTTCCTGGGTGTATGTTGATCCACCTAGTTAATCGATGTGTAATAACAAATATGAGTTAGTCGCAATATGATGAATAGTGTTCAAGAGCTATTAGATAGCTTAACGCCAGATATCTATCAAAAGTTGAAGCAATCCGTCGAATTAGGCAAATGGCCAACCGGTGGTGCGTTAACAGCAGAACAAAAAGAATTGTGTTTACAGGCGGTTCTTGCTTATGAAAAAAAGCATCTGCCAGAAGAACAGCATACCGGCTTTATTCCGCCTAAAAAACATACCCATTGTGGCAGTGTTAAAGGCGAGGTAGCAGAGGAAGAGGCGCAGCCTATTAAGTTTAAGTAGCTGTTCAAAATAGTAAATTTGAAAAGTAAGTTTGAATAGTAAGTGAAAAGCGCAGCCATAAGTTTTTGTGTTGTAGTAAGCACTGTTCTATAACCGTAATGAAAAATAGATAGTAGAATTAATTGAGTAAACTATGAAAGATGTACAACCCCAAACCATTTATTTGAGTGATTACCAAGTTCCTGATTTTTTAATTGAAAAAACTGACCTTATTTTTTCTCTACAAGAAACCGAAACTACGGTGACTTCCACTTTGTTGGTGAAAAAAAATAGCGCATCAGAAAAAGCTAATACACCGTTGATCTTGCATGGTGAAAACTTAATACTGCAGTCCATTGCGATTGATGGTCGTGAATTGGTCGAAGATGAGTATCAATTGAACGCGGAGACACTTACATTAACCGTATCTGATCAGTGTATTATTACTTGTGTCACTGTCATTAAACCGCAAGAAAATACAGCTTTAGAAGGTTTGTACAAATCAAGTGGTATGTATTGCACGCAGTGCGAAGCAGAAGGATTTCGTAAAATCACTTATTATCTTGATCGCCCTGATGTGATGAGTGTATTCAGTACAAAAATTATCGCGGATAAGTCTCAATACCCCTTGCTATTATCTAACGGTAATTTAGTCAACCAAGGCGAATTAGAAGGCAATCGCCATTGGGCCCAATGGTACGACCCATTTAAAAAACCAGCCTATCTGTTTGCTTTAGTGGCTGGCGATTTATCATTGGTTGAAGATAGTTTTACCACGCAATCTGGTCGTGACATTACACTGCGTATTTACGTTGAAGAAAAAGACGTTGATAAATGTGACCATGCCATGCAATCACTCAAAAGAGCGATGCGCTGGGATGAAGAAGTGTATGGTC
>JBLHVA010000183.1:0-3450 GCA_047630005.1 Candidatus Endobugula sp.
CACCTGCTCATCTACCCACTTACCTCGCTATAACGAGCTAGCGCCAGTATTTAACAACGAAGGCGTAGACAGCATTGTGTGCTTATCGGTTAATGATACTTTTGTGATGAACTCATGGGCAGCAGACCAGCACGCCGACAATATTCGCTTTATTCCCGATGGTAACGGTGAATTCAGTGATGGCATGGGTATGCTAGTAGGCAAAAATGATATTGGTTTTGGCAATCGCTCATGGCGTTATTCCATGCTGGTTAAAGACGGCGTGATTGAGAAGATGTTTATCGAAGCCGACGTACCGGGCGACCCTTTTGAGGTGAGTGATGCAGATACCATGCTACATCACATCAATCCTAATGCATCGTTACCTAAACGCGTTACATTGTTTACTAAGCCGGGTTGTCCGCATTGCCTACGAGCGAAAAAAGCCTTAACCGATAACCGTTACAAATACGAAGAGATTGTATTGGGTGATAAAGGCATCACTTACAGTTCGCTAACAGCCGTCACTGGCGCAGGCACCGTGCCACAAGTGTTTATCGATGGCGAGCATGTAGGTACCGCAGACGATTTAGAAAAGTGGTTAGTAAAATAGCCTAATCCACCTAGATAATCGTAGCGTAGATTTCCGCTTTTAAATGATCTACGTTGCGGTTATTCAGCCCCTGAAATAGAATCATTAAAACCACCTGCCGCTAAAAATGATAAAATATTCTTTCATTTTTACTATTATTTATCTCTATGCCTATCAAATCAAAGCAAAGCAAAGCAAAAAAAAACCCTGAACAACTGACACGGCGCTGGTTTGAAAGCGTCGTACTCGATTTAAATCTTTGCCCCTTTGCCCACAAACCGGCGCGAGACAACACGATCCGCTTTACCGTATGCGATACCAATGACGAAGGCGTGCTAATTGAAAAAACATTAGAAGAAATACAACGACTCGCCGACACGGCAATCAATGAATGTGAAACAACCGTCATTATTGCGCCGAATGTATTAGGTGACTTTTACGACTACCAATTCTTTGTGTCGGAAGCCGAACGAAAATTAAAGCACGATGGTTGGAAAGGCACCTTTCAGTTGGCGAGCTTTCATCCTAACTATTGCTTCGCAGGCACAACAGTAGAAGAGCCAAGCAATCTCACTAATCGCTCACCCTATCCGCTTATTCATATTTTGCGCGAAGCGAGCTTAACCGCCGTATTGGAAAACGTAGATAAGCCTGATGATATTCCACAGAGAAATATGGAGAGAATGGAAAACCTGAGTGAGGAAGAAAAATCGGAGCTGTTTTTTTATTTGAAATAGAACCTTAGCACCCTAACTAAGGAACACTAAAGCCGGTTCAAGAGTTGGCCACACTCGCCAACAAACTATATTCGTCCTTTTTTTAATGCTTGCTTGATACAGTATTTTGCCACGAGTTTGTGTAAGGGCTTTACCAATGTCATATAGCACTTACCCGAGGTCGTTTTTAAATTCACCAAGGTAGACACTGCGAACTCTTGCTCCGATAATTTTAATACCGACAACCACATATCCATGTTTGGCTCATAAGCGCTGCAAATCACCTCTGTCTCAGACACGGCATCTATTGTTAGGAATCCTGCTTTTTTACCTGCCACTATGTCTTCCAAGGGCAAACTCATCTCCGTATTGCTTGCCGAAAAGCCAAAGCACTTAACAATAGTATTTCTTATCTTCAAGGCCCACTGAACAGGCGCCGGCAAGAAACCGAAAATACTGTGATAGACGTTTTTTGCGTCTAGGTTTACTTTATTAGTCGTCAGTTTAAATGAATCCCTAAAATAGGCATTTGATTCTTTTCCATTAATTGCTGCTTCAGCGGGAAATGCTATTTCATAGACCAAGAACAAACTCCTTTTTTTGATTGAAGACGATTCTTTATATTCATCGCATCATTAGTGACTTGATGTCTGCTGGATAATTTTTATTCACGAGGGTTCTGTGTAAAAATGTTCAGACGAGTGGCCAGATGCATTAGCAGTCATCCTACATTTTAGACCTGTCCTTGGCTCACTGCCTTATTCACGCTTTCGTTTCATATGAGCCGGCTTCTACTGATTACCTTATACTCACTATTCTGGAATATGCTCATCCTCTGCATCTGACTTTTTATTTTTAATCGCTACTTTTTCATGCAAAATAATAGCGATGACAATACCGATCACATAGGGTAATTTCACGTAAGAACCATAATCGCCATGAAAGGCATAGCCATCATCCATGGCGATGCGCAACAAGCCAAAACACCAGATTGCGGCGGCGAAATACGCCCAGCGATTTCGCTTGAATAAGAAGTAGGTAATGCAAAAACCCACAACAGCCATAGTAATACCAAAGGCATGAAACTGTATTAACCAAACAAGAGCGGCCAAAGCTAATACACAGGTGAAGATACTATTAGTAATGTTCCACGGATTTGAGTTATTCATTTTTTTCTCTAGTAGTTGATAATGGTTTTTATTGATAATAGTGTAGCACCTGAGGTACCGGTTCGAGTCCGGCATGACAAGCTGAGCGATAAGATTGATACAGAACTCTCTACTTAAGCCTCTACTTAACTCTCTTCACATTACCTATGTTTAATTGCTTGCTTGGCTAGCCAGTTTTTTAATAATGTCAATTCATTCACTTTTTTCAGCCCTACGTTACGCAACCAACGCACGGCGATATTTTTATGGCCGAACAATCGTTTCAAACCTTCCATTAATAACATGACTTCTACATTATTGGCTTTTCGTTGGCGTTGATAGCGACGCAAGACAGAAGCCTCGTTAACCGCTAAATCGCGCTCGGCACCACGGATAATTTCTTGAGCTAGCGCTTGTGCATCAAGCAAACCAAGATTTACTCCTTGTCCTGCTAGTGGATGAATAGTGTGCGCGGCATCGCCCATGAGAACAACATTGTCATTAACATAATGAATCGCGTGGCGCTGATGCAAAGGGAAGCTGTAACGCTGACTAACGGATACCGCATCACCTAAGCGGTGCTGTAATGCTCGGCTCACGGCGTGACAAAAATCATCATCATTTAACGCCATCATTTCGTCTGCTTTTTCGCTTTCTAACGACCACACAATGGAACAATATTTTTCTGATGGATGATCAATCGGTAAAAAAGCCAACGGCCCCGAAGGTAAAAAATTTTGCCATGCAGTAAATTGATGGGATTGTGATGAGCGTACGGTCGCGACAATGGCTTTATGGTGATAATCCCATTCTCGGGTCTCCATATTCGCTAGACGGCGAATAGTGGATTGGCCACCGTCGGCTGCTACGATTAAATTTGCTGACAGACTTGTGCCGTCGTCACATAGCAGCGTTGTGACTAAATCTGCCGTTGCTGCATCTTTTTCTTTGTTATCGGCAGCATTGCTAGCAACAAGAAGGCTATCTACCTTAATACCGTGCAATATCGCCACAC
>JBLHVA010000184.1:0-3417 GCA_047630005.1 Candidatus Endobugula sp.
TACCCAACAAAAACTGTATATTACCTCGGATAAAAAAACCGATATATGGGTGTTGGGGGTTGGTCATGTAGGTCAAGTTACCGAAAAAGAAATCCTTTTATATCCCGGAAAATATATTGTCGAAGGTCGCTGTCAGGGCTATCGCCATAAGCAATTATCTATTACCTTATCGGCCTCGGTAGCGGCTAATATTCATGTGGTGTGCGATGAACGAATTTGATAAAACGATTAAAAATGCAAGACAAAAGCGCTTTATTCACTATAGTTTAATAGGCGTTATGGTTGCTGTTGGCTTATTGACTTATCTCGCATGGCTATTTTTAGCAAAAGCTTATGTGCTTACGATTATGCCAGAGGATGCACAGGCGAACGTTGAAATTGATGTGCGTGAAGGCCATGGTTTTTATATGGGCGGTGCACTGTATTTATTCAGTACAAATGCCACGGTTGATGTGAGCGCAAATGATTTTGAAACAGAAACATTACGCATTACAGATTCAACCGATACCACCATAGCGATTACCTTAACACCTAGCCCCGGAACATTGATTGCGAATACCCAACCGCTTCATCCCGAGACCGAATGGTCAATCAATGATGAATTGATGCATATTGGTGAAAGATTAGAGCAGCGAATTCCACCAGGCGATCATAAAATCACTATTCGTCACAAATTTTATCGGCCGATAGAAGAAAGTATCACTATTTCTCGTAACCAAAAGCAAGAGCAGACATGGCTGTTAACTCCAATTATGGGACAACTAGTGATCAATACATCACCCGTAACAGCAAGCGTGGCGGTTAATGATCTTGTGGTTGGGAACACGCCAATCACTATCGATAAAGCTGCGGGAGTCTACGCGCTAACCATCACAGCCGAGGGTTATGAGCTGATCGAAGAACGTGCCGAAATCACCTATGACAATCCACAAGTGAGGCGAGAATATCAACTAGAACCACGCAAAGGGTTGTTATCACTGAGTTTATCGCCCGCGGGTGGTGAGTTATTGGTTGATGGTGTAGCAATAGCGCTTACGTCTAATCAGTCGACACTTACAGTTCCTATTGTGGCGAATAATAAGCACCGTATTCGCTACCAATATTCGGGTTACGCGGCCTATAACACTACCGTAAAGGTCGTACCCGATGAAAACAAAGACATCAATGTTGAACTGAAAAAAACCTTTGGTACGATCAGTATTACTACATCGCCCGCAGCCACTATTCGTAAAAATGGAAAGGTCGTTGGCCAAACATCATTTAGCCAAAAACTGTCGACGGTACCTCATCAATTTGAATTTTCGCGCGCGGGTTATCGAACACAAATACGACAAATTACACCAGAAACTAACAAGGAAAAATCCATTCAAATTCGTTTGTTAAATGAATTTGATGCTCGCCGAAAAGAAGGTAGGCCGCTGTATGTCTCTACCTTAGGGATTAAAATGCAACAGGTGAAGCCCGATCGATTTACTATGGGTTCAGCTCCCAACGAAAAAGGCCGGCAGCGTAATGAGTTTCCCATCGATGTTAGTTTTAGTCGCAGTATATGGATAAGCCAACATGAAATTACCGAAGCGCAATATACTGCTTTTGATTCATCAAAAGCTAATACGAGCTTACCTGTTAGCGATATTACTTGGTTAGAGGCCATACGCTATTGTAATTGGCTGAGCAAAAAAGAAGGTTTGTCTTCCTTTTATATTATACAAAACGGGCGAGTCAAAGGTATTAATGACAAGGCAATTGGCTATCGTCTACTCAGCGAAGCCGAATGGGAGTGGCTGGCTAAAAAAGCTCTGCGATCAGCACCCACGGTTTATACTTGGGGTAATGCAGAGCGTATTCCTAAGCGGGTTGGAAATATCGCAGATCAAAGCATGAGCAGCAGCGCAACATTTTATTTTAAAAATTATAGTGATGGCTTTAAGGGTAAAGCGCCCGTCGGTAGTTTTAAAATTGATCGTGTAGGGCTTTATGATTTGTTAGGTAATGTCAGCGAGTGGGTACATGATAACTATACCAACACACCACCAACTAAAACGAGTGTGATAGATTATATGGGTGCTGCGCGTGGTGTAGGGCATATTGTGAAAGGTGCTAATTATAATAGTGGGCGCTTGGCAGAATTGCGCGGTTCTTATAAATCTGTGAGCCAGACCAGTGCGCCGACGATTGGATTTAGAATCGCTCGTTATGCAAAATAATAAATCCTCTATTATTGTGAATAGTTAATTTAGTATAAAAAGGTTTGATAATGCGACGTCATAAATATATTAAAATGCTGTTAATTGTTGTCGCGTTAGCGGCAGGCTCTGCCATTGCTGTCACCATTAGTCTAGATTCTTCAACGCGTTTCCCTGTGGATATTTAATATGAAAAATACTAACGATGGCATGAATCCCTCTTGGATACTTTCAGGCTTAGTACTCGTTGCCTGTTTTACTATTATGCACTTGTTGTTTGAAGGAGTGATTCGCCCTAATGCGGCAACTGCATTAGCCAGTGAAGGCACAACCGCAATGCAGAATTTTTATGTGATCTTTAAGGACCTAGAACAACAGTTGTGTTTATCGGCTGCGATCTATTGTATCTTTTTAATGGCTTACAAATTAGTAGTGCTGGTAGGAGAGGAAGATTTTTATACGCGCGATTTTTTACAGGGTAATTTTTCTATTGCTAACACTACCGCAAATAATAACTCCAAGACAGAAGAAAACGAAGCAGAAGTAACAAGCGACCAGCCTATATTAAATATTGATTCCGCGTTAGCTACCTTAGAAGGCAGCCAGTATAAAGATAACTCCGCTATTGCCACATGGATTAATTGCCTTAAGCGTTATAAAAATACACATAATGTACAACATGCCTCTGATGCTATTGAATCTAGTGTTGAAGCGCTAGCGATGCAGCTAGAATCGGGTAACAATATGATTCGTTATATTATTTGGGCTATTCCATCTATTGGTTTTGTGGGAACAGTACGAGGTATAGGGCAAGCCTTGGCACAAGCCGATGAAGCATTGGCAGGCAATATTGCTGGGATGACAGCAAGCTTAGGTATTGCCTTTAATTCGACCTTTGTTGCCTTATTAATTAGTTTGTTATTAATGTTTTTACTGCACATTCTTCAAAGTCGACAAGATCAAATGGTGATTAACACGCAACGTAGCTGCGAAAAAAATCTTCTCGCGCACCTACATCAATAGCAAGTATATTCACTATATATGTTAATTAAATATGTTGTTTAAGCGCAGATCGGCAGACGGCTTTAACCTGGCCTTTTTAGACGTGATGGCCTGTGGCTTGGGTGCAATCGTATTGATACTAATGCTGGTTAAATTTAATGCCAGCACCGATGTGCCAAGTAATGAAATTGAACGGCTACAACAAGAACTTAACGCCTTAGAAAATAAT
>JBLHVA010000185.1:0-3320 GCA_047630005.1 Candidatus Endobugula sp.
AAAAATCACTAATATCATTAGTCAAGTGGCGACGGGCTTATAGTATGCAAGGTCTTCAGCCTATTGTTGACGCTAGTGTTGCTAGTGCAGATGACCCGCAGGATCTGGCACAGCCGATTTTAGTGCAACAGGATTTGCTTCAACAAGTAGAATTATTAAAGCAGCAAGGCGGAAGCCTGCATGACCCAGTGCGATTTCGTTTTATCGAATCATTGATTCATCGTTCGCTTGAACAGCGGGAGAGTGTGCGTGATCGATTATTGAAAAAAGCACAGCTAGAACTTGATGAATACAAGACGATATTTGCAGAGCTAGCAGCCGAGCCTGCTATAGAAAAAGTCAGTCCATCGCTCAATCAACTATCATCTGCTGTATTAGCTTTGTCGAGTTTACGTAAAGTGCTTGCGGATGATGTTATTGATAATACGGTAAGTGGTTCTGGTAGCAATGACGTTACTGTCGATACGGTAGAAAGCATGGCAGGTGGCAGCGTAGCTATTCGTTTTGCCGAACAGTTAATTCAGCAAGAACAGCGATTATTAAACGGCGATAAAACACAAAAAATAACTCGTTCGTCAGCTCCGTTACTTAAGTTAAAAGCGGGTGTGGTTTATCAGCAATTTCAACATCAGCAGCGTGTTGACCATTTTATTGATTCAGCTTTTAATGAAACACCAGAAACCCCTGGGCCATTAAACCCAGAAATACTCACCATCAAATTACTTAGGCAAATCAACGATCTTTCTCCTGCTTATATCAGTCGTTATGTCGGTTACTTTGAAACCTTGCAGCGGCTAGCGCAAGAAATTCCTCCCGCGCCAAAGCAGAAAAAGTAATACCTTATCCATGCTTTCTGGGCCATCATTGCATATAGGTGTACTCTATCTCCTACAGTGTATGAGGAATGCAGATCACAAACGAATCGCTTAAAAAACTTCATAATCTTCACCATTAAATTTTGTGTTGTTTTTTTAAATAGGATGTTGCCGTGTTTTCGAGGTGTTAAATGAATTGGCAATGTAGTAATAGCAGCACATTGGTGAATATTCATAATCGCTTCACCGTCTTGTTGATTAAAGGCTCATGGAAATGTATTGAAGATATGGTGCCTTTAGCACCAGAAGGCATGAACTTTCTTCGCCAGGCACAATTGTTACGTGAAGGCGTTAGCTATGCTGAGTTTTGCGCAGATGGCCATTATGTCACTCACGCACTATCAGGTAGTGAGGAGATGCATTCGGGGCAAGCCGCGTAACGTTGATATGGCCATATTTATTTTTTGTTTTCCCCTCCGCCTTTTATTATTTCCATTAGTTAGCTGCTCTTCTATCATTCATTTTTCATTTTTCATTTTTCATTTTTTTAGTGGTGCGTAGTTCATGCACCCAATAATCTATTTGCTAGTTTCGCGTTAAGTGGGGATAATTCTTTCCTCCGTTGTTAACTGGATTTTAATAAGTGAAGCTTAATTACTTTACCGCAACCAATGTGTTGATTGCTTTATGTGCGACAGTGTTTTTATTGGATACGCTGACATCAAATAGCACGACGCATTTAGCGCTGTATTACTGGGGGTCGCCGTCGTTCCAGTCATGGCAATTTTTGAGTCATTTGTTTGTGCATGGCAGTCTTATGCATCTGGTGTTTAATATGCTGGGTCTGTGGATGTTTGGCCGTGTGTTAGAGCAGGTTTGGGGAACGGTACGTTTTGTGTTTTTCTATCTTGCTTGCGGCATTGGTGCAGCGGCGGTTTATCAGTTGGTAAGCCATTATCAATTTCAGGCAGCGATACAGCCTTTGCTGGATGCGGGTGTTTCTCTAAAAGATATTGTTCAAATTTTTACTAACGGTCAATATTATGTTCAGTACCCTTCTTCGGAGCAGGCGGTACGTATTTTTTCTTCACCGGTAATGGGTGCTTCGGGTGCTATTTATGGTGTTTTGGCGGGTTTTGCCTATTGCTTTCCAAATCATAAATTGATTTTTCTGTTACTGCCTTGGCCTATTCCTGCGAAGTTTTTTGTGCCAGCACTACTCGCTTTCGATCTTTATGCCAGTGTGACGGGCTTTTCTGTTTTTGGTGCCAATATCGCCCATGAGGCACATATTGGCGGTGCGGTTGTTGGCTTTTTATTGGCTGTCATTATTATGAGAAAGCGTAATCTGGTGTTAACAGGCGAATAGGAGTAAGCAAAGTATGACGGAGGGTGATAGAGCGGTTAAGCGCATAATTAGTGTGCGTAACGATGGGCGAGGGCAGTCTATTTTTTCCTATAGGGAGGTTGAGCTTGCTGGTACAGCGGAAAGAATGTTGTCGGAGCAGTTACCGGCAGTTAATTTTCGCTTGCGCGAAAGCGATGCGTCTTATGCATCGAGCTTTCATGTGGCGGGTGATCCGACCCTGCTGATTGTTTTATCGGGCACGCTGCGTATTGTTTTGCGTAACGGTGAAAGTCGCGATTTTTCTGCTGGTAAAATGTTTGTTGCAGAAGATTATTTAGCAGCAGGTGAAGTCTTTGATGATACAGAGCACGGGCATCGTGCAGAAGTGGTAAGCGATGTACCTTTATCAGCACTTCATCTTAAGTTAGAGGGCCTTACATCAGAGCCTCGTTAATTCGTGTAGCGCTTTACCTTGCCGCCGTTCTTTAGTCCTCTTTTATTTATAATGTAAAACGTTCACGTAAGTAATGTGCCACGCCGTCTTCGTGGTGGTGACCAATAACGCCGGTAGCTGCCGCCTTTACTTCCGCTTTTGCATTGGCGGTGGCGTAGCTTTCGTCGGCGACGGCAAACATGCTTAAGTCGTTATCGCTATCACCAAAACAAATGATCTCGCTTACGTTTAACTGTTCACGTAGTTGCTCAATGGCATTACCTTTGTTGGCATCGCTGTGATGTATGTCCATCCATTTTAGCCCTTGGCCTTCTATGGCGGGGCCAGAGTATGCGATAAGGTGTGTTTGGGTGTTAATGTTTTGTTGGATGGTGTCAATCTCGTTGCTATCACCAATCATGCTGATATTAGTGATGTTAATACCGTTGGGCATGTGGCTGATAGGTAATACAGTAATGTTTTTCCGTTGCTTAAAAATATCGAGTAAACGTTTTTCGGCGGTGTGTGTGACTTCTGGATGAAAAATATAGTGTTGCTGTCGATCGATAGCTGAGATGAAGGGTGTTATTTGTTGCAGCAATGTGGTGTCTAGTATGTAGTGTGCTTCTTTGCTGGTTAGGCAATTGTCTAACGATAAAGAGTCATTCTGCGGATCCCAAATGATCACCCCGTTGCTGTATATGTGGGGCAGACTGAAGTCGTA
>JBLHVA010000186.1:0-3240 GCA_047630005.1 Candidatus Endobugula sp.
GGCTGCTATAGAAGGATTGCGGTCGTTAAAAGAAACTTGCGAGGTAGAACTGACCACTGACTCACAGTATGTGCGCAAAGGTATTACGGAATGGATTAAAAACTGGAAAAAGAATGGTTGGAAAACAGCAGCGAAAAAACCGGTAAAAAATGCAGATTTATGGCAACAGCTGGATGACGAGGTAACTCGCCATACGGTTAATTGGCATTGGGTTAAAGGCCATAGCGGGCATCGTGAAAATGAAATCGCCGACGAGCTAGCGAATAAAGGTATTCCTGCGTGAGACAAACAGTATGAGACAAATCGTATTAGATACAGAAACTACTGGTTTAGAGCCATCTAAAGGCCACCGCATTATTGAGATTGGTTGTGTGGAGTTAGAGAATCGCAAACTGACAGGTCGACACTATCACCAATATATTCAGCCAGAGCGCGATATTGAAGCGCAAGCAATGGAAGTGCATGGTATTACTAATGAGTACCTAAAAGGTAAGCCAACGTTTATTCAAATAATGGATGAATTTATGGCCTTTGTTGATGGCGCAGAATTAATTATCCATAACGCGCCGTTCGATGTGGGTTTTATTAATAATGAGTTAGCAAAATACGGCGCTAAAAAATATCAAAATATCACACATTATTGCGGTGTTATTGATACCTTGGTGATGGCGCGTCAAAAGCATCCCGGGCAAAAAAATAATCTTGATGCCTTGTGTAAACGTTATGGCGTAGATAATTCACAGCGAGATTTACACGGCGCATTACTTGATTCCGAAATATTAGCCGACGTTTATTTACTAATGACTGGCGGGCAGCGAGCTTTATCGCTTAGCAGTACGTCATCGGAAGATGACAGCGGTAATACCAAAGTGACGGAAATTCGGCGCTTAACGGAGGCGTTAAATTTACCTATCATTCAAGCATCGACAGAAGAGCTAGCGCAGCATGAAGAAAAGTTGGCTGCGATTGATAAAGCGAGCCATGGTCAATGTGTGTGGCGTAAACCATCTCAGATCCACATGAAATAATAGACTGGCACACGCTCCACCAAAAAATGACACTCAACTTTCTACATAAAAAGGTGAAATTATGATTAAGGCTTATGCTGCGTTTGAATCGGGCGGTGAATTACGTGCTTATGAATATGAGCCCGCAGAACTCAACTCAGAAGAAGTTGAAATCCAAGTCGAACATTGTGGTATTTGCCATAGTGATTTAAGCATGATCAATAATGAATGGGGAGCAAGTCAGTACCCATTAGTGCCCGGTCATGAAGTGGTGGGTGTGATTGCGGCTGTTGGTGACAGTGTGACAGGTTTTTCCGTAGGCCAGCGAGTAGGCTTAGGCTGGCATTCGGACTATTGTTTTTCTTGTGGTAGTTGTGATGAAGGTGATCATAATCTTTGTGCTTCAGCTCAGGGCACGATTGTTGGGCGTCATGGTGGTTTTGCAGATAAGGTGCGAGCGCATTATCAAAGTGTAGTAGCCTTACCTGAAGGTATCGCGCCAGAAAGTGCGGGGCCTCTTTTTTGTGGTGGAATTACGGTGTTCAACCCTTTGGTTCAATACGATATAAAACCGGGTCAGCATGTTGCCGTTATCGGTATTGGTGGCTTGGGGCATTTAGCATTACAGTTTTTACGTGCGTGGGGCTGTGAAGTCACAGCATTTACGTCTAGTGATAATAAGCGGGATGAGGCATTGATTTTAGGCGCCCATCATACTATTAATTCCACCGACAAGCAGGCGGTTAAGCAGGCGGCAAGGCGATTTGATCTTATCTTATCAACGGTAAATGTGGCCTTGTCGTGGAATGGTTATGTAGAGGCGTTAACACCTAAAGGTCGTTTACATTTTGTGGGAGCGACTTTAGATCCGTTAAATATTTCTGCTTTTGGACTTATTTCAGCTCAACGTTCTATTTCCGGTTCGCCCGTTGGAAGTCCTGCTACAATTAAACAGATGTTGGCGTTTGCGGCAGAGCATGATATTGCGCCACAGGTAGAGTATTTTTCTTTTGATCGCGTGAATGATGCGATACAACATCTTGCTGATGGTAAGGCTCGATATCGTGTAGTGCTAACCAGAACGCCCGCATAATATATACGTATCTACAACTCAGTGTTGTAGATACGTATTCTACTTCATTATGATATTTAATCGCTCAACTACTGGTTTCTCTTATGAGTAAAAAGCCTATTCATTTAGCACTTCAAGGTGGTGGTGCTCATGGCGCATTTACCTGGGGAGTGTTGGATTATTTACTGGAAGATGAGCGCTTAAAAATCGAGGCTATAAGTGGTACCAGTGCGGGAGCATTAAACGCCTTGGCAATGGCTTCGCACTATGTTGCTGGTGATATTGATAAGGCGCGAGAAGCCTTGTCTGATCTTTGGCGGGCGATGAGTAAGCATGGTTTTTTTAGCCCTTATAATTACAGTGGTGTTTTCCCGATGTTTCATCAATGGGGAAGTATGATGTCTTGGTATCAATCATTTTTTAGTACTTCACCTTATCAAAGCTCACTTTTTAATACGCACTTCTTAGAGGGGATTTTAGAAGAGCAAATTGATTTTGATAGTTTAGATTATGATTGCTCAGGCATACGCTTATTTGTATCAGCAACGAATGTGTTAACTAATCGCTTACGTATATTTTCTAACGAAGAGTTGTCCGTTAATGTGTTGTTAGCATCTAGTTGCTTACCTAAAGTCCATAAAGCGGTTGAGATAGATGGCGAGCATTTTTGGGATGGTGGTTTTATGGGAAACCCTGTGCTTGAGCCATTGGTAAACGATGGTGGTGCAGACGATATATTGATCGTTCAGGTGAACCCCTTGCATATCAAGACTGTACCCACGTCACCAGTGGACATTGCAGAACGTATGGAAACCATTGGTTTTAACGCGACGCTTTCTAGAGAAATTCGCCATGTGGCTCAAATAGAACAATTAATAGAATCCGGAGAAATTGCGGCCACCACAGCTTATGGAAAGTATTTACATTTATTGCATAACGAAGACAAAATGTCGTCTTATAGTGCTTTTACTAAATATGATATGTCGTGGGAATTTTTAACGACCTTAAGAGATTTGGGACGAGAAACAGCACGGGAATGGCTGGAAGAAAACTACGATAATATCGGTAAGCGAAATACCTTAAAAATGGAAGAATGGGAGCCTATCTATCATCAGCCTATATGCAAAATACAATAGCGTTCTTTAAGCTGGTGGTTGAACA
>JBLHVA010000187.1:0-3214 GCA_047630005.1 Candidatus Endobugula sp.
GAATGACTTTAGCGTTAAACATTTCAGGGTTTTCCACATTCACTACATGACCACAGTTCTCTATAACCAACAACGTAGACTCTGAATATTCAGAAACTAGTTTTTTTATAGACGGCAAAAATAAATGATCCTCTTCGCCCATCACATATAAAGTGGGAATTTGAGTATCTTTCTCTCTAAACAAACGTAACAAGGGACTTATTTCTGACGTTAATTTAAACCAACGTACAAACTCTTTTTGATATAATTTTTTTGCTTCATTGATAAATAGTAACCGTGCATCTTTATGATTTTTACGCGGCATAATAATAAATGCAAACAATTTATACAGCATCATATACGGTATAATCGACTTAAACATAGCCCCTAGCTTAATCAATACCTGAGAGCGAAAATCAAGTTTCATTATCGCTCCAGTCATAATCATACTTTGCACACGACTTGAATTCTTTTCGGCAAGGTTTCTAATTAAAATAGTCCCCAGTGAAACACCAACAAAGTGAGACATATCTATTTTCAAATGGTCGATTACCTCAACAATGTCATGGGTAATCGCATCGAAGGTATATTTTTCACTTGAGGCTGATGTAGCTGTAGACTTAGAATCACCATGGCCACGCAAATCGACAATCAACACATTAAACTGTTCGCTAAAACTACGCACTTGCTTAAACCATATCGACGAACTGCCACCGGCACCGTGCACAAAAGTCACCCACTGGGTTGCTGTTTTGTGCTTATGTATTGTGTAGTTGAGCATTGCTAAGAATCATATGGATGATGGTAAGATTTATTGAATGATCGATTTATTCGGCAGCATTATATACCTTCCAAATCGCAGAACCAGTACTAAAGTGTTGTAACAGCTTTTACATGCTTTAATCAAAAATGTGTAAAGAGTTAGATGGGAGTCAATAAAACAACCATATAGCGTGAACATTCGACCCTCTCTACTTACCTTTTCTCTCAAAAGCGCTCTAACAGTAGTCTTAACAGCGTATATTTACGAAAACAAACGCTGCGCCCAAACCGTTAAGCCTTTAGCAACACTACCAAAATGATCGCCATCAACGATGTTAATCCCCTCAAGCTTTTGCTCAATCGCTTCCCGTATGACTTGGGCTTTAGCCGTCCCCCCCGTGATGTAAACGAGATCAGGTTGGCAGCCCGCCTGATTGATCACCTCATCGATCAACTTAATCATTGACGACACCTCGCTCTCAACCGCGTTAGAAAACTGCTCACGAGTCACAGAACATGCCAACGACTCTTCAAAAAATGAAAGATCAACATCACAATGTGCCTGTTCCGAAAGAAGAATTTTTGTTTTCTCAGCAATCCGCACTAGCTGATGATTTTTTTTATCATCCCGCATATGAATAAATCGAGACAATAGATCGGGCTTTTGGCTCTCCATTAAATATTGCTGAAGAGTAAAGCCTGTTTCCTTACCGTTAAACCTTGCTTGCTCACCCACATTATTAGTTCTTACCGCATTCCAAAATACTTGGTTAGGAATAACTCTACCGTCTTTAAAATGTGAGTTAAGACCAAATAATGGCATAAACGCGTTGCCTGCCAGTTGTATATCAAAATCATTACCTCCCACCCGGCTCCCGCTATTGGCTAATACATCATCCAAGCGCATCGTTTTATCTCGATAACTGGGCCCCATTCTAACCATTGAACAATCGGTAGTACCGCCGCCAACATCAACAACCAGCACGGTTTTATTTTCTGTTAGCGCCATCTCAAAATCTAAGCCTGCCGCCAGTGGCTCAAACAAAAACTCTACCGATATAAACCCTGCTCGCTTAGCCGCAACCGTGAGTATCTCAATCGCTCGACGATTACTTTCATCGGAGTCAATCCCCTGAAAATTAACCGGGCGACCAATTACCGTATGACTAATCGTTTTACCAGCACTTTGCTCCGCGCGCTGCTTGATATTAAGCATCATTACCGTAACGATATCTTCAAATAGTTGCACCGCTTGAAGATGTAAACCACTAGACCCCAAAAAAGATTTTATCGACTTAACAAAATAGCCTTCATCAGGAAAGCTAAGATACTGATTATAAGCCTCCTGCCCCACAAATACCGTCGCCACATCATCAGAAAGATTGTCACTAAGACGTACCCGTTGCGCACTTGCCAACTGCCTTGTTCGCAGGCTCACATAATCATCCTGTGCCGGCTTATCCGTCATAAGCAATGCCACGGACTCACAAATTAAATCACGGTTAAGAGAGTAAAGAGCGGAGGGCATAAATACCTCACCTTGATCAATAGGCAGCAACTGAACCTCGCTAGCACCGCCACCACCATTGACGATACCCATAGCGCAATTTGAAGTACCGAAATCGAATCCTGAAAACATACTAAGCCTCGTTACTGACCACTTAATTGATAAAGTGATACTTGGTGTTTTTGAGTTGACGTTATTGAGCAAAACAGCCGACCATAATACTACCCATCAGCTCCCAATGCCCTACCCGTTTAACTTTTTTTCAATAACAATCCGCCACATTACCATCGTCAAGACACCGCAATGCAGTATTGATATTATCAGCAGAAGAACAGAGGGTTTAAAAACTGACCAAACTACAAGAATGTAAGCTTTTAAAGTCACTGGGGAATAGAAAGGCGTGACCGACTCTCACCCCTTTCAGGTCTAATAAAGTAGGAACTCTACTATTGCCACTGGTGATATTGGAGCGAAAGCAACCAACAAAGCCACCCTCACTTCCCAATTGAAGCGGGTGACATGAAGAAACCAGTGACGTGATCGTTTCAAGGGGCCTTTATCTTACGATGCCAACCTGTAAACCAAGCTCATGCTAAATTTTATCTGGATCTTCTTTTTTACTGCGGCCCTTGTCGTGGTGTTAATCAAACTACTGGTTTTTGGTGATACTAACGGTGAGCGCCTATCCTCGCAATCCATAAAAAGTTGTAGGTTAATACAGTATTTTTTGTTGTGCCAGTACTTCTGGGGACTAAACAACATCATTTTAGAGATAAACAAGTCTGATGAGATGGACACCCCACTAACGGCATCGCAATGTGCCAGACTTAGTTTGCGTGTAACTACAATCAAAGTTTATTACACGCATTGCAGGGTCACAAAACAGTATTTTTTATAGTGTAATACCAAATTGAGTGAATAGAAAAAGAGCTTGGTGCTTCGGCCTCAAGCGGTTTAATGAAGGCC
>JBLHVA010000188.1:0-3111 GCA_047630005.1 Candidatus Endobugula sp.
CTACAATGTCTAATGAGCGAACAGAATTTTTATTAACGATTAATATTAGACTAGAATCAGCAATACCATATTCTACTTGCCATGAAAGAATCATGCCCAACGGTGTTTTTTTTAGCCGTTTCCAACGGATAGGATTGTTTAGTCCTTATTCATATGACCGTTTTAATACTATTTAGACGCAATAGCGGGCGTGTCTACCACGTAATGCGGAATAAAATGAATACCGTAAAGAAGAATCGATAAAACAGGTATTCCATTGAAAAATGTGAACACCCACGTGTTTTTAGTCAATGTTGATCGTGGCGACAGAGAGGGGCTGGACATTGAACGTCTATATATAGCGACTCTCTTCTCTCAATGCTTATTGCGTGCAATACAGTATTAATATTTCACCTATGTCATTTACACAGTAGAATAGAGCGCATGTACTATACCCATTTTGGCTTAACAGAAGCTCCATTCTCTATAGCGCCTAATCCGGCCTATTTGTTTATGACCGAGCGGCATCAGGAGGCTTTGGCTCACCTTTATCATGGTATCGAGAGTGATGCAGGCTTTGTGTTGCTTACCGGTGATGTCGGTACGGGAAAAACAACGGTTTGTCGTCGCTTCTTACACCGCTTACCCCAAAACACCCAAGTGGCCTTTATTCTTAACCCTTGCGTTGATCGTATAGAATTGTTGCAAGCCATAGCGAAAGAGTTGAATATCCCCAGCAGAGAAAGTGTCAACCTGCGTCAGCTGACAGGTGACCTGCACGATTACCTGCTGAACAACCACGCAAAAGGCGTTAATACGGTATTGCTCGTTGATGAAGCGCAGCAAATACATCCTCCCGTATTAGAATTTATTCGGCTATTGACCAATTTAGAGACGGATAAGCAAAAATTACTCAAAATCATTTTAGTGGGACAGCCAGAGTTAAATGACCTTCTAGCACAGCCCTCAATGGTTCAGTTGTCCCAACGCATTACAGCTCGTTTTCATATATACCCCTTAACCATTAATGAAATAACCCATTATATTGATCACCGTTTACAAGTGGCCGGTTATGCCCCGGGGCGGCCGTTATTTTCGCCCCGTCGCATCAAACAACTATTTACCATGACGAAAGGCGTGCCGCGATTAATTAATGTGATTTGTGATCGTGCTTTACTCGGTGCGTATTCACAAAGCGCAAGAGACATTAATTCAGCGACATTAACTAAAGCGCATCAAGAAGTTAGCGGTAACTACATTGCTAGCCCTCTACGTAATGTGGTTTCGAAGTGGGCAATCTCAGCGAAGCTGCTCTTAAGTATCTTTTGTCTTGTGTTAATAGCACTATCTTCGGCCTTAGGGCTGCCTAAGGCTATTCATTTTTCATCGGCATGGTTTGATAGTGCGAGTGTCGTTGATGTCTCAGATTCTTTGATAAAACGTGAAGAACCTATATCGTTAGTAGAATTACCAGCCGTTGCGCCAATAATAAAGAGCAATGAAAGTGTAGGGAGTCACCTTGTTGATGATACAAAAAAATTAATGACAAATGACAAGCTGGCACTAGAGCCCACAGCCATAGAAAACCTTATCAATAATCAAGCGTTAGTTGAGCCTGTTGATGAATTTCAGAACAAAGAGTCTGAAAAAATACCGCGGGTTTCCTATTATGCGGATAAGCAAGATGCGGTAGCCGACTTAATGCGTCACATCATTCCCCAATCGTTGCCGATTAAAACAAGTCAGCAACAGGAATGTGATCGCTTGTATTTATTGTCTTTTCGCTGCGAAACAGTGAGTGAGCCTAGCTGGAAATCATTTAAAAAGTACAATCGACCAGCCGTGATTACATTGCGAGATAATGATCGTTTATCTCACGTGGTAGTGGTAGGCGTGAATGATAACTATGCGCTAGTCATGGCTGAAAAGTTTGATGGAGAGCAACAAAAGAACAAATTTATTTTTTCCTCTTTGTCTATTAACGATATAGAAAATCAATGGGAGGGTGACGCCACGTTTATTTGGCAGGCACCTTTAGGGTTCGAAGGTATCATTTTTAAAGAGTCAAATTCCAATCTGATTAACTGGTTGGCTACGGCATTCTCTACTATCGACCAAAAAACGGAAACCTTAGCAAAAAATAAATATAACCGCATGCTAGAAAAGCGCATCCGTTTCTTTCAAAAAAAATACGAATTAAAAGAGGACGGAAAAGCAGGAATGAAAACACTGTTGAAGTTAAATGAAGTTTTGGGGATGGCTATAGCGCTAGATGCTAAGGCAGTTGCAGTGAATCCCGTGACGGATCAATAAACCACAATGTCTTATATATTAGAGTCCTTAAAAAAGTCAGATCAAGAGCGGCACGCATCTCAGCCTAGTATAGATGCAGCAGAATCCGGTGTGGCTTTACACGAAAGTTATTTGACTGCTGTAAATAAAAAAAGATCTTATTTATCAAAATGGTCAGTAGTCCTAAGTGTTGTGCTTTGTATTTTAGGCGTGTTCGTGGCTTACGCTTACTGGTTGCCCATGGATGATGCAAGTAATCGTCTTCAGTCTTTAACGGATGTAGGTTCCCCAGTCTTACAATCAATGGAACCTCCTTTGGATATGGTTGGCGACATTCAATCGCTGGCATTAAATGATGAGAAGGAAGATACTCTTCAACCTATAAGAAAAGATGTGTTAGTTGACCTGGCAATAAATAATGAGCCGTTGATAAAAAAAGAAAAAGTAACTCATGTGTCGCCAGCAATTAATGCTTTATACCAACAAACGGCATTAGAAGAAAAAACATCAATAGACACCTTGTATGAAAGCGGTAACGTACTCGAAGAAGAGTCTTCCCAAAATGTGATAAAAAACAATTCTGCTAGCCTGCGTCAGGCAGCGCAATCTAGTAAAAAAGAATCACCGGCGATTCCAAGCGTTTTTTCTCTTGATCGTCAGTTACAGCATTCGATCCCTGCGATTAATTATGGTGCCCATATTTATGCATCCGACAATAAAAGTGGCTTTGTTATTTTAGATGGCGTTAAAAGACGAGCGGGAGAAAAAATGAGCAACGGCGTCTATATAGAAAAAATCAATGAAGACTTAGTAGTGTTAAGTTTTCGGGGGGTTATTTTT